>NZ_JBHZQU010000011.1:0-138687 GCF_042867205.1 Sphingomonas sp. NCPPB 2930
GAGTGACCGCCAAGCCGCCGCCCGCATGTCCCTTCATCTAACCTACAATGTCAAAGAGCCGACAACAAATACCGGCAACACTCCATGAACCCCGTTCCCAGGGCCTCAAGTGCGCCGATCTGTCGTGACTGCATCGGTCGACCGTGTCGGCCACCGCTGCGGTGAAACCCCTCTAGGCGGGGTTGCCCCGAACCGTCAACAACAGATTTTCACTTTTCTTAAAAAATCCGAGAAAAAGGCACAAAAACAACGCTTTGTGCCACACCGCCAGCCCCGCACCAGCCGGAACCTTATCCCGCCCCATACGTCACAACACCGAATCACCGCCCAGAATCACTCATGCATCATCCCGGTCGGACGGTGCGTCCCGGCTCCCCACGCGTGGCGAGCAGGCGTTCGAGGGTGACCGGCGTGAAATCATGCACATCCACGCCGACATCATATTGACGGAGCAGAGGCTTCAACCGCCCATGGCTGTGGCCGTGGAGATTGAGTGCCCGCTTGTGCTGGCCGTTCCAGCTGCGAAAGGGATAGTGGCAGAGGACGAGCCGATGGCCGTCGACCTCCATCTCGGCATAATCCCCCACGCTGGCCCAACCCTGGGCCATGAGGGTGGCGTCGGGATCGTTATTGCCGCGCAGCAGATGCTTGGTGCCGTGAAGCCGGGCCAGCAGGTCGGGCACGTCGGCGGGTCGCCTGGCGACATCGCCCAGACGCCAGACGCTATCCTCCGGCCCGACGACCGCATTCCAGCGATCGATCAGGAGCGCGTCCATCTCCGCGACGCTGGCGAAGGGGCGCTTCCAGATGTTGATCGTGCGGTGATCGCCGAAATGCGTGTCCGCGGTGAAGAAGATCGTCATGTCCAGTAGAGTATCCGGGCCGAAGGAAGCGCCGATGCGATCTCCGCTTCGAAAAAGGCCCGCAGCGCCCGCATCGTCGCGCTATCATAGACCTGTTTCTCCGTCCCGAACTTCGTCCGCTTGGTCACGCGGTTGGCGGCCCCCATGTCGAGCGACGATCCCGGATACCAGCTGTCCAGCACCGCCTTGGACCCGGCGGTGAAGCGGTGGGTAATCAACTCGATAGTCAGGTCGAGATCGGGCACATCCCGGAGCGCCGCCCCGGCATCGGCCAGCAGCTCGGCATAGGCCTGCTGCCAGCCCGCCGCCGCGATGATCGGCGCGATGGTCAGCCCGACCGGATAGCCCGCCATCGCCATCCGCCGCAGCGCCGCCAGCCGGTCGGCGACCGGCGAGGTGCCGCCTTCGAACCGCGCGAACATCCGGGGATTGATCGAAGCGCGCATCCGGGTGCGTCGCTGGTGATCGATATCCAGCAGCGGCCCCACATCGGCGAACTTGCTGGTAAAGCGCAACTGCACGGGCGCGTCCCAGCGCCCGAACCAGCCGATCGCCGTCGACAACGAGCCGGTGATCGGCTCCAGCGCCAGGGGGTCGGTATAGCAGGACGCCTCGAACGTCGTCCCCTCACCCATCCGGTCGCGGTTGCGCGAGGTGATCTGCCCCTGCCCCAGATAGGGCGGAAGGCCGTCGAGGATCTCGTCCAGATTGGCATAGACGCGGGTGATCGGCGGGCCCTTCAGCGACCCGGCGAGATAGCAATAGCTGCAATGCGCCGGGCATCCTTCGGCCAGATCGACCCGCCAGTCCGCGCTGGGGGCGATCGGCTGGAGCCGGCGCTTGGACGGCGGGGCGACGACGACGGCCAGCGTCGTCTTGGCGGCGGCATAGGCGCGGCGCGGATCGTCGGGCAGGTCGAGCGACAGGCGGTCGCCCGGCAGCGCCTCGACCGCCACCCCCAGCGCGGCGGCGCGCTCGGCGATGGCGCGGCCATGGGGGAAGGTCAGCGCGGAGCGGGTGACCAGCAACCGGCGCGGTCGCCATGGTGCCGGTCGGGCTGTCTGGGAGTCTGCGGCAGGGGCCATCCTCCGCTCAACGATCCGGGCCTTCCGATGGTCCACCGGAATTTTCGTGCCGGGTGGGCCATTTGCGCAGCCACCCGCCGGACCGGGCGTTACCCCTGCTCACCATCGAAAGCCGCATGTGCCCCATTATCTGATTGCCCAGAGCGAATTGCCCGACGAACGCCAGGCACGGCGGAAGCGGGCCGGCAAGAGTTCGGGCGAAACCTATGCCGCGACCCTGAAGCAAATGCAGCCGGGGGTCGAGACTAGCATCCTCTCGCCCGCCGATGACGACGGGGCGATGCCCTCGGTCGAGCGGCTGGCGGCGTTCGATGCCATATTCCTGACCGGGTCGCCGATGCACGTCTATGACGACGGGCCCGAGGTGCGCCGCCAGCTCGACTTCATGACGCGGGTCTTTGCCGCAGGCGTTCCCTCCTTCGGGTCGTGCGCGGGGTTGCAGATCGCCGTCGCCGCTGCGGGCGGGCGGGTGCGCAAGATGCCCGAGCGGATGGAGGCGGGGATCGCCCGCCGGATCAGCGCCACCGAGGCTGGGCGGGCGCATCCGCTGCTCGCGGGCCGCCCGGCCAGTTGGGACGCCCCGGCGGTCCATGGCGACGAGGTGCTGGAGCTGCCGCCCGGCGCCACGCTGTTGGCGAGCAATGCGGTGACCCGGGTGCAGGCCGCCGAGATACGCTTCGACCGGGGCGTCTTCTGGGGCGTGCAATATCATCCCGAACTCGCCCTGCGCGAGATCGCCATCGCGATCGCGGCACAGGCGGCCGACTTGGTCGAGGCAGGGCTGGCCGAGCAGAAAGACCAGGTCCGGGCCCGCGCCGCCGAGATCGATGCGCTGCACGACGCCCCCAACAGCCGCGCCCTTCGCTGGCGGCTGGGGGTCGATGGGGAATTTGCCGAGGAAGGGCTGCGCCGCCGGGAAATCGCCAATTTCCTCGACAATTTGCCTGGCTTGCGGGGTTAGACCCCTCCGGCGCCTATGGCTTTGCCGTGACGATCCGGGGCAGCGTCCTGATCGGCTCGACCGTGATCGCCCGGAACCAGGTTTCGGCGCCCTCGGACTGAAGCTGGATATGGCCATGGGTCAGCGGCTGGCGGGAGCCGTTCGGGGCGATCATCGCCAGGTCGCGCACCTCGGCGACCGGCACGCCGTTGACCACATGCACCGCACGATCGCCCACGACATAGAGGTCGAGCGTGTTCCAGGCACCGACCGGACGCTCGGCATCGGTCGCCGCCTCGACATTCCAGGTCGGCGTCCCGTTGACGATATCGACCTGTCGCCCGCCCAGGCGATAGCGCAGATGCGGCGCGATCAGCCTGGGGTCGAAGGCGACATCGGTATGCCCGCGCACCTTGCCCCCGACCGCGACGATCATCCCGGTCGATCCGGTCATGATCTCGAATTCGGCCGAAGGTCGCCAGGTGCCGAACACCTCACCGGGCACGCCATGGCTGTGATAGAGAAGGCCGTTGTTGCGCGGCTGATCCGCGCGCGGTGCCCAGGTCCTGGCGCCCCATTTGAACTGCAACCGCAGATGATAGTCGCGCAGATCGGCGCGGTGGACCAGGCTGCCCCAGGTCTGCCCCTTCACCCAGATGGCCGGTGCGCCGTCCACCTGCCGGACCGCGAAGTCGCCGCCGGTATCGCGGCCCGCGCCGATCGGGCGCGCACCGGGGTCGGCGCGATAGGTGATCGACGGATCGGCATAGCCCAGCCAGGGGGCCCAGCCCGTCAGGCTGCGTCCGTCGAACAGCGCGACCCGCTTGCCCGTCGCCTTGGGCAGATCGACCAGCCGCAGCCTTTGCGGCGCGGTCACCGGCTCGCCCGCCATAACGCGGGCCTGTTCCTTGGAATCCTGCGCCAGCGCCGGTGTGGCCATGACGGCCAGCGCCATCCATGCTCGATCGAACCGCATCATCGCTCCCCTCTCCCACCCGTTCGGTGATTGTCGAGCGATCATAGCGCGTTATCGCTAACAGGCGAGCCTGATTTCGTGGCGCTGAATCAAAGTTGCGACGCGGTCGGCCCGATCAGGGACCGACATCGGCCGCGCCGCTCTGGACCCGCAGGGCCTTGCCCGCCTTGAAGCCCAGCGCGGCACCGACCCGGTCGTCCCAGCCATAGGGATCGTTGCGCACGATCGGTTCGCCGTCATCGTCGAACAAGACCGTCTGATAGAGCAGCCGGACAGGAATCTGGTGCGGCAGCTTGACGAACGTCTCCTTGCCGGTCTCGCGCGCCTTGTGCCATTCGTCGAGCACGCCCTCGTCCCTGGCCAGCATCTCGGCAAAACCCAGCGCGTCCTCGACCCGGACGCAGCCATGGCTGCGCTGTCGCTGAACCATGCCGAACAGTGCCTTGGCGGGGGTGTCGTGCAGATAGATGGCATGGTCGTTCTGCATGTCGAACTTGACCAGCCCCAGCGAGTTCTTGGGTCCGGACTGCTGGACGATCCAGCCGTCCTTCCACACCATGTTGTTCGCGCGGAGATAGCCGGGGCCCTTCTTCGCCAGCTCCTTCTTCTCGATCGAGCGGGGCACCGTCCAGGTCGGGTTGGCGACCAGCCGGAAGATCGGCGATCCCAGCTGCGGCGTCTCGGTATCCGGCTCGCCGACCACCACCTTGCGGGCATCGACGATCTTGCCGTCGCGCCAATAGGTCAGGCGCGCGGCGGCAATGTTGACGTCGATCCGGGTCGCGGGCGGGCGGCGCTCCAGCCAGCGGAGCCGCTCCATCGCGACCGCCACCGCGCGCGCGCGGTCCGCATCGGACATGTTGAGGATGGCGAGCGCCTCGCTGCCGATGATGCCGTCGGGCTTCATGCCGTAATCGGCCTGCATCCGGCGCACCGCATCGACCATGGCGGGCGCATAGCTGTCGCCCCGCGCGGCGTCGGGCGCCAGATAGTCGAGCACGACCAGTTCGCGCGCGATCGCCGGAAGGCGGGGATCGGTCGCACCGGGCTTGATCGCCTCGCCATTGCCCTCGATCCGGGTGTCGGGATTTTGCGGCTGGCGGACCAGCTTCCCATAGGCGTCGGACAGACGCTTGTAATTGGCATCCTGCGGCGCAAGGCCGTCGAGCCACTGGGTCAGGTTACCGGCACGCAACGCGGCGGCCAGCCCGGCTTTCAGATCGGGCGAGGGCCGGGGCACGGTATAGACCTCGTACAGCTTGGTCGGGTCGGTCGCGCCGCGCGCCAGCGCCGCGGCATAGCGCAGCGCCTGTTCGTTCAGCGCGGCGTCGTTGCTGGCCGTCGCATCGAACGCCATGTGGTCGAGCCCATGCGCCACGCGTCCCTCGATCGCCTGACGAAGCTGCGACCGAGTCCGGTCGCTCCAGGTCGCGGGGCCCGCCGGCTGGTCCGCCTGCGCGGAGGCATTCTGATCCGAAGCGACCTGGCCACCGCATGCCGACAGTATCAGGCCCAATGCCAGTGACGTCCCCATCCGTTTATGCACGTGCAACTCCCTCATTCCGCTCCTGAAACGCACGGGGAGCGAAGCGGCTCCCGAGCCTGCGGATCGGGCGAATGGTGGCGTCGGTGCGACAAGGGGCAGGCGGCCGGGCGACGGTGTTAAGCCCTGTGCGGTAGAAGCGGCCATCCCTCTTCGACGGAATCGAACCTTGCCCAACTCCTTGTTTTCACGCCGAGACCTGATGAGCGGCGGCACCGCCGCGCTGGTGATGGCGGCCCTGTCGGAACGCGTGTCGGCGCGCACGCCGGAGCGTCGGCTGGCGCTGGTCAACGCTAATACCCGCGAACGCTGTGACGTGTGCTTCTTCGCCAATGGCCGCTACCGCGCCGATGGGCTGGCCGAGCTGAACCATGCCATGCGCGACTGGCGGACCGGTGCGACGCGGACGATGGATCCCCGGCTGCTCGACCTGCTGGTCCATCTGCGCGACCGGCTCGACATCGCGCCGAACAAGCCGTTGCGGCTGGTGTCGGGCTATCGCAGCCCCAAGACCAACGGCGCGATGCATGCCCGCTCGCACGGCGTCGCCAGCAAGAGCCAGCACATGCTGGGCAAGGCGACCGACATCGCCATTCCGGGCGTGCCGCTCAACCGGCTGCGCGACGCGGCGCTGTCGCTGCGTGGCGGCGGGGTCGGCTATTATCCGCATGACGGCTTCGTCCATGTCGACACCGGCCCCTTGCGCCACTGGAGCTGACCGGGGCGACCGCCGGTTCGGGCCCATGACGCGATCCTCGCGCAAGCCAGTGCGGGGCCGCCGCCGATTAACATTTTCGTCATGCCGGATCGACAGCGCCAAACCTCGGTTAAGTCGACAGGGTCGGCCTGCCGTCGTCCCGTAACGGGAGAGTGGTCGATGGATTGGATCGCATTTCTGGTCGGCTTTACGATCATGTCGCTGGGCTCGCTCGCCATCTATGCCAAGGGCAGCAAGGCGCCCCCCGCCCTGCACCACACCATGCTGCACGCGACGGTGCCCTTCATCGCCGCCACCGCCTATCTCGCCATGACGTTCGGGATCGGTACGCTGGTCCATATCGACGGATCGGTGGTCTATCTGGCGCGCTATGCCGACTGGTCGGTGACGACGCCGATCCTGCTGGCGGGGCTGGTGCTGCTGGCCTTTCACGATCGCGGGCAGACGGGGGAAGTCGGCGGCTATCTGACCGCGATCATCGTCCTCGACGTGCTGATGATCGCGACCGGGCTGATCTCGTCGCTGGCGATGGTGCCGGTGCTGAAATGGGTCTGGTATCTCTGGTCCTGCGCCGCCTTTGCGGGTGTCCTCTATCTGCTCTGGGGGCCGCTGCGCGCCATGGCGGTCGAACGCGGCGCGGCGATGGGGGCCGCCTATCGCAAGAATGTCGCGTTCCTGACGGTGATCTGGTTCCTCTATCCGATCGTCTTCCTGATCGGGCCGGAGGGGCTGAAGATCATTTCCGATCCGACCTCGGTCTGGGCGATCCTGATCATGGATGTCGTCGCGAAGGTCGTCTATGCCTTCTACGCGGCCCGCAATCTGGACGACGCGCTGCGGTCCGGGACCGACCACCGCGACGCGCGCGCGTGACGCGCCCTGCCCTGGCGCTCGGCCGGGGCGTGCTGGCGGGGGCGGCCCTGGCCGCCTCCTTCGGTTCGCTGGGCGTGCAGCTCGGCTTTGCGATCCTGGCGATCGGCGTCATCGGCATGGCGCATGGAGCGAGCGACCTGGCGGTCGTGCCCCCCTCAAGGCGACGATCCTTCCTGGCGCTGTACGGCGGCGTGTCGCTGATCTGCCTGGCCTGGTGGAGCGCCTTTCCCGCCATCGCGCTGCCCCTGTTCCTGATCGCCTCCGCGCTGCACTTCGCGGCGGAAGAGGACGCCGCCATTTCGCGGCTCCAGCGCGGGGCGCTCGGGATCGGGCTGATCGCGATACCGGCGGTGCTCCATCCCCGGGGCTATGAAGCGCTGCTGACGCTGGCGGGCGGCATGCCGGTCCCCTCCCCCGTCCTGGCCGCGCTGATCGCCGCAGGGGGCGTCGCCGGCGGGTTGCTGTTCTTCCGCGCGGGTCGGCGATGCGATCCGTTGCTGGCGATCACCACCGCCGCGCTGTTTTTCCTGCCGCCGCTGGTCGGGTTTTCGGTCGGCTTCCTTCTTCTCCACGCGCTGCCGCAGACCGACGAGCGGCGACGGCGGATGGGCTGTGCCAGCCACCGCGCCTATCTGTGCCGGACGGGCCCGATCCTGATCGCGGCGGTGCTGCTCGCCGGGCTGGTCGTGTCGCTGTTCCTGCATGTCGAGGCGAGCGGTATTCGCGGCCTGTTCGCCGCGATCGCGGCGCTGGCCATGCCGCATCTGCTGGTCACCCCCGCCTTTGGCCGCGATCGGACGCATGGCCGCCCGCTTTGGCCCCGGAACAGGCATGGATCGTATCGAGTTCCCCTGCCGAGGATTCCCCCGACCATGATCCCGCCCCGGCGGGAAGGAGCAACCCCATGAAGACCAACGGCAATACGATCCTGATGACCGGCGGCGGCAGCGGCATCGGCGAAGCGCTGGCGCACCGGTTCCACGATCGCGGCGATACCGTCATCATCGCCGGGCGGCGACAGGACGCGCTGGACCGCGCGGCGGCGGGACGGGAGCGTATCCATACCGCCGTCCTGGACGTCGAGGACGATGCCGCCGTCCAGACCTTTGCGCGGCAGGTCGTCGCCGACTTCCCCGCGCTGAACATCCTGTTCAACAATGCCGGGATCATGCGGTTCGAGGACCTGACCGGCCGACGCGACCTGTCCGATGCCGAGGCGACGGTGACGACCAACCTGCTCGGCCCGATCCGGCTGACCAACGCGCTGATCGATCATCTGGTCGCCCAGCCCGATGCGGCGATCGTCAACGTCACCTCGGGCCTGGCCTTCGTGCCGCTGGTGGCCACGCCGACCTATTCGGCGACCAAGGCGGCGATCCATTCCTACACCGTGTCGCTACGCACCCAGCTGGCGGGCAAGGTCGAGGTCATCGAGCTGGCCCCGCCGGGCGTCCAGACCGACCTGACGCCGGGTCAGGCCAGGCGTCCGGGCTATATGCCGCTGGAGGCCTTTGCCGATGCCGTCGCCGCGCAGTTCGCGCAAGACCCGACCCCGTCCGAGATCCTGGTCGACGAGGTGCAGTTCCTGCGTCAGGCGGAACGCGAGGGTCGGTTCGACGAAACGCTCAAGACGCTGACCGAACGCGCCGCCGCCCAGCGCAAGGCGGGCGATGCCTGACCCGTGCCGCCGCGCTTCCCGCGCGCCGCGCGCAGGGCTATAAATGCCTTCTTCGTAAGGACCTGCCGATGCGTCTGATTGCGATCGAGGAACATATCCTTCCCCAGGAGGTGCGCGACGCGTGGCAGGCGGCCCCGCCGCCGCACGACCCCGTCTCGGCCTTTGCCGATGGCGGTGAGAATGGGCGGCGGCTGGCCGATCTCGGCGAAGCGCGGATCGCGCTGATGTACGAGCAGGGCGTCGACGTGCAGGTCCTGTCGCTCACCACGCCGGGGCTCCACAATCTGGCGCCCGGCGTCGCGGTCGACATGGCGCGGCGGGTCAACGACCGGATCGCCGAGGCCTGCGCGCGGCATCCCGACCGCTTCCAGGGGTTGGCCGCGCTGCCGACGCCCGATGCGGACGCCGCGCCGCGCGAGCTGGAGCGCGCGGTGCGCGAGCTGGGGCTGAAGGGCGCGCTACTGTGCGGGCGGACGCGCGAGCGCCATCTGGATCATCCCGACTTCCGCCCGCTTCTGGCCCGCGCGGCGGCGCTCGGCGTGCCGCTGTTCATCCATCCGCAGACACCGCTGGCCGAGGTGCGCCAGGCCAATTATTCGGGGATCGGCGAGACGGCGGACCTCGCGCTCGCCGCCTTCGGGCTGGGCTGGCATTACGAGGCCGGACTGCAATGGATCCGGCTGGCGGCGGCCGGCGTCTTTGATGCGCTGCCCGACCTCCAGATCATCCTGGGTCATTGGGGCGAGGTGGTGCTGTTCTATCTGGAGCGGACCGCCGCCGTCTTCGAACGCGCGCTGACCCTGCAACGCCCGTTGGCGGACTATGCCCGGCGCAATCTCTATGTCACCGCCAGCGGCATGTGGAGCGAGACCTATCTGCAACGCTGCCTCGAGATCGTCGGGCCGGAGCGGCTGCTCTTCTCGACCGACTTTCCCTATCAGTACCGGCCCGGCGGAGCCCCGCGCCGGTTCCTCGATACCGTCCCGCTCGACGAGGCGGCACGGCGGGGGCTGGCGCATGGCAATTGGGAAAGGCTGACAGGCGCGGTCGGATAGAGCGGCCCGCCCGGCGGCGGCAGGCGATCCCGCCGCCGCCCCGCCTCCTCAACTCGCCTTGGGCAGCGCATAGGCCAGCGTATAGTCTCCATAGCGCGTGCCTAGCGCGCCATGGCCACCGGCGGTGATGACGACATATTGGCGACCGTCGCGCCCGCGATAGGTCATCGGCGTCGCCTGCGCCCCGGCGGGCAGCCGCGCCCGCCACACCACCTTGCCGGTATTCAGGTCATAGGCGCGCAGATACTGATCGGTCGTCGCGCCGATGAACGCCAGCCCGCCCGCGGTGATGATCGAGCCGCCCAGATTGGGCACCCCGGTCTTCAACGGCACGCCCAGATGCGATCCGAACAGCCCGGTATCCTGTGCGGTGCCCAGCACCTTCTTCCACAGTATGCGCCGGGTGCCCAGATCGACCGCAGTCAGATGGCCCCAGGGCGGCGCGACGCAGGGCGCGCCGAAGATTCCCACCCACGCCTTCACCACCGCGACATAGGGGGTGTTGTACTGGGTCTGGAGCTGCGCCTGCTTGGCATTCTCGCCGCCCTGTTTCTGCTTCATCAGCGATGCGACGCGCGGGTCGTCGCGGCGCATCAGCCACAGCTTGAACGGCATCTCCATCGTGTTGACCGTCATGATGCCCCGCACCGGATCGACGGCGGCCCCGCCCCAGTCGGTGACGCCGTCAAAGGCGGGGTGGCCGATGATCGGCCGCAGGCCCATCGGCTGATAGATGCCCGTCCCCTGCGCGCGGCGGATGTCGATGCGGCAGAAGAGCTGGTCGATCGGCGTCGCGCCCCAGGTCGCGACCTCTGTCGGCGCGGGCGGGGTGAAGCTGGGCATCCCGGTCGAGAAGGGCTGGGTCGGCGACACGCGCACGCCCGGCGTCGCGCCGTCGGTGCGCACCGGCTTTTCGGTGATCGCCGCGATCGGGGCGCCGGTCAGCCGGTTGAGGAAATAGACCTGCCCCATCTTGGTCGTCTGGATCAGCGCCGGGATCACGCGGCCGTCGGGCGCGCGATAGTCGAACAGCGAGGGACCGATCGGCAGGTCCATGTCCCACATGTCGCGGTGGACCAGCTGCCGCGTCCAGCGCAGCTTGCCGGTGGCGATGTCGAGCGCGACGATCGACGAGCCGAACCGGTCGTCGAACGGACGGCGATAGCCGATCCAGTAATCGGGCGAGGCATTGCCCGTCCCCAGATAGACGATGCCGTTGGCCGCATCAGCGGTGATCGCCCCCCACACATTGGGGGTGCCGCGCGTATAGGTCTGGCCTTCGGGCAGCGGCGCGATCGCATCCTGCGACCGGCCCACGTCCCAGGCCCAGACCGGCGCGCCCGATACCGGATCATAAGCGCGCACCACGCCCGAGGGGATGTCGCGATTGACGTTGTCGATGATCCGCTCGCCGATGATCAGCCGGCCATTGACCACGACCGGCGGCGTCGTGCCGATCTGGTCGGACGGCCGCGACGTGCCCATATTGGTGCGCAGGTCGATCGCGCCGTTGTTCGCAAAGCCGGTGCAGGGCCGCCCCGTATCCGCATCGAGCGCGACGAGCCGCGCGTTGAAGGTCGGCGCGAAGATACGATGCGGGCAAGGCGTCCCCGCAGGCGCCTCGAAATAGGTGACGCCACGGCACACCAGATAGTTGTTGCCCTGGATCGGCGCGTCCTCGTGCCAGCTCCATTTCGTCTTGCCGGTCGTCGCGTCGATCGCCTGGACGAAGGAATGCGGCGTACAGGTATAGAGCGTGTCGCCGATATGGATCGGCGTCGCTTCCGAATGATATTCGCGCTTGTGCGTCTGGCTCTCCGCCGCCATCGGCAGATCGCCGGTCCGCTGGGTCCAGGCGAGTTCGAGCCGCCCGACATTCTGCGGCGTGATGTCCGCCAGCGCCGAGTAACGCCGCCCCGACAGGGTGCCGCCATAATCGCGCCAGTCGCCATCCGCTTCCCCGGTCGGCGCGGCGGGCATCGCGACGCCGGTCGGCGCCTGCTGCGCCTCGACGCCCTGCCCTCGCAGCCCCCAGGCGCCGATCCCCAGCGCGACCAGCCCTGCCGCCAGCGCGGGCACCGCACGCGCGCGCGACCGCCAGGATCGGCCATGCAGTCCCGTCAGCAGTACGAGGCCGAGCAGCACGGTCGGTGCGACCAGCCGCGGGACGAGCTGGAGCCCGTCCAGCCCCACCTCCCAGAGCGACCAGATCAGCGTGCCGCCCCAGATGGCGACGAACAGCCAGCGGCCCAGCGGGCTCCCCCGTCCGAGCAGCGCCCCGCTCGCGACCAACGCGACACCGACGACCAGATAATAGGGCGATCCGCCCAGCGATGCGAGCACGCCCCCGGCCACCGCAAAGAAGCCGCCCAGGATCGCCACGCACCATGCGAGGACCAGCCGGTATATCCGCGCCATCGTCTTGCCCCTTGTTTCTGTAAGCGCCTCAACGCGCCAAGGGTCTTGAAGTCCCAAGATAAATTGATTTTCATCAAAGGCGCGGCGGCGTCGATGCGATACGCGTCACGAAATGTCCGATGGCCGACCGATCATGGTACCGATCCCAATCTGCCGCGTTGGGGCCTTTTCGGAGAGCCAGCATGATCGACCCCAGCACAACCCGGATCGGCATCCGCCGCACAGGCGAGATGGCGGCGGTCTTCATGATCGGCGACGGAATGCTGGGCCTGTTGCAGCCGACACGGCATGTCGCGCTGTGGCGGTCGCGGGTCGGCGCGGTGGACGGGATGGTCCGCCCCTTCGCCGGGCACCCGATGCGGCGACGCGCCTATGGCCTGCTCCAGATCGCGGCGGGTCTGGCCCTGGCCGCCCGGCTGAAGCGATAGGGACCACGGCGTTCCGGCGAACCGGGCGCCCCGTCGCCCGCATCCGCAGATATAGGGGAGGAGCGAAGCCCTATCGACACCCGGAAAAGATGCGTTAGTCACCGGTCAGGAGATTGATATGAAACGCATAATCCTCCGGATGAAGCGATTGCGGCAGGCCGATCACCAAATCTCGTCGCAGGTTCGCGCCGTGTTGGTGGACTCGCTCTATGCGTCTCCCCGCTCCTTGGTCATCGGGGCGCTGACCAGCAGCGCGATCGCGGCGGTGGTCGCCTGGTATAGCGACGACCATTGGCTGATCGCCTGTGCGATCGGCATCGGCCTGGTCGGGCTGGGCCGTATCATCGACACGCTGTCGACGCGCGGATCGATCACGGTGCGCGAGCAGGAACGCGGCTATCGCCTGGGGGCCCTCAGCTATTCCGCGCTGCTGGGTCTGTTCGGGCTGCTGACGCTGACCCGGACAGAGGACGGCGTCCTCCATCTCCTGTCCGTCACGACCGCGATCGGCTATGCGGCGGGGATTGCGGGGCGCAATGCCGGGCGGCCGCTGATCGCGCTATCGCAACTCTGCTGCGCCTCGCTGCCGCTGGCGCTGGGGCTGCTGATCCCGCTGCATCCGCTCAAGGCGCTGATGGCGGCGGTCATCCTGCTCTTCGTCATCGCGATGCTGGACATCACCCAGCAGACCTATGCCGTGATCCTGCGCGCCACCGTCGCCTCCGAGGAAAAGGCCGCGCTGGCCGAGCATCATGCGCGCATGGCGCGGCGCGACGACCTGACCGGCGTGGCCAACCGCACCGCCTTTCGCGAGCATTTCGAGGAGCGGCTCGGCGGGCTGTCCGCATCGGGCGGCAAGCTGGCGCTGCTCTGGCTCGACCTCGACCGGTTCAAGGAGGTGAATGATTCCTTCGGCCATCTGGCGGGCAACGAGTTGCTGGTCGCCGTCGCGCGGCGGCTGGACGCGCGGTTCGGCGACAGCGGCATCGTCGCGCGGCTGGGCGGCGACGAATTCGCGGTGCTGTGCCATATCGCCCAGACCGAGACGGCCGAGAGCATCGGCATGACGATCCTCGATCTGGTGCGACAGCCGGTGCCGTTCGGCGGCCACAGGCTGCGCAGCTCCGCCTCGATCGGCGCGGCCGTCGCGCCCGACGATGGCTGCGACGCCGACACCCTGTTGAAGAATGCCGATCTGGCGCTGTACCGCGCCAAGGAAAGCGGGCGCGGGCGCTTCCACCTCTATGAGCCGCTGATGGACGAGAAGATCGAACGCCGTCGCCAGCTCGACGCGGCGATGGAGGGCGCGCTGGAGCGGGGCGAGTTCCACCTGCTCTTCCAGCCGATCTACGGGCTGGCGCAGGGCGGCATCACCTCCTGCGAGGCGCTGTTGCGGTGGGACAGCCCGGAATTCGGCCCGATCTCGCCGGGCGAGTTCATCCCGATCGCCGAGGAGAACGGCCTGATCGTCGCGATCGGCGACCGGGTCCTGCACCAGGCCTGTCGCACCGCCAGCGCATGGCCCCCCGAGGTCACGGTCGCGGTCAACCTGTCGCCCGTCCAGCTGCGCACGCCCGACCTGACCGCCACGGTCGTGAGCGCGCTCCGCACCAGCGGCCTGCCCCCGAAGCGATTGACGCTGGAGGTGACCGAGACGGTCCTGCTCGACGATGTCGAACGCTCGCTGGCGGCGCTGACCGAACTCAACCGGATCGACGTGTGCACCACGCTGGACGATTTCGGGACGGGCTATTCCTCGCTCAGTTACCTCACCCAGTTTCCGTTCCAGACGCTGAAGATCGACCGGTCCTTCGTCGTCGACCTGGAACATAATCCCGCCTCGATCGCGATCATCCAGACGATCGTCGACCTCGCCGCCAAGCTGGGGATGCGGACCGTGGTCGAGGGGGTGGAGACGCCCGCCCAGCTCGACCAGTTGCGCCGGACGCGGTGCAATGCGGTGCAGGGGTTCCTGCTCGCCCGGCCGATGACCGCCGAGCAGATGGCCGGGCTGTTCGCCGACCGCGCGGTCGGAGCGCATGACCCCGGGCAGGAGCATCCCCTGCCCGAGGCCAGTTGATCAGCGCGCCGCCTTGTCCCGCAGGCGGGTCTGCGCGGCGACCAGCCGCTCCATCCGTTTCAGATCGCCCTCGGTCAGCCGGAGCGCCGCATCCGCCCACAGGTCGACGACCGCCTCCAGCTCCTCGAGCGGCAACGGATTGACCGCGCGCGACGCCTCATAGATGGCGCAATGCGCGCTGTGCCGCCTCTGGTTCTGGCGGATATAGTCGGCGACCATCCGCCGCCCCTCGCCCGGCGCGGCGAGGCCATGGACCAGCCCCATCTCGTACAGTTCCTCGGCGCTATAGGTCCGGCCGCTGAGGATCATCTGCTCCGCCCGCGCCGCGCCCAGCCGCCGCGACAGGAAGCAATGCGCCCCCATGCCGGGGAACAAGCCGAACATGGTCTCGGGCAATCCGAAACTCGCACCGCGCTCGGCGATGACGACGTGGAAGGACAGGAGCGCCTCGAACCCGCCGCCCAGCGCATCGCCCTCGGCCAGCGCGATGGTGACGATCGGGCGGTCCAGCCCGCGCATGTTGCGGTAGAGGATCTGCACGCAGCGATGGCCGTAGCGGACCAGCGCGGCATGGTCGCGGGTGCGGATGGCGTGCGCGAACAGGTGCAAGTCGCCGCCCAACGAGAAGACGCCGGGGAAGCGCGAACCGAGCACCAGATAGCGGATCGGCATCGCCCCCGTATCGACGAGTTGGGTGATGTCGTCCTGCCACCGGACGAAATCCTGCAACAGCTCGGGGTTGAAGCTGGGCCGGGTCCGCGCCCGCATATCGGTCCACAGGGTCTGTGTGTCCGGGTCATAGTCGGTGTCGAGTTGCTCGAAGCGAAGCATGGCGCTGGCCGTCGGCACCGCGGCCGTGGCGGTTGGCCGATCGCGACGGTCGGCGGCCAGTTTGATGTCGTAAGCGGTCATGGATCATACTCTCTGTCGTGCAGCCCATTGCTGCACGACGGAGATAAGCCCGGCGGGCCAGCCTCTACCCTTGGCAAAATGCCGCGGTGGCAAAGACTTAACACAGCATATTCTCGCACCGCCCGGATAGCGGCGGGCCGCCCCAGGGGCCGATGCCATGTTGATCCCGCCCATGGCTTGTGTCAGGCAAAGCCATGCAACCCCATATCCGCGCGATCGTCGCTGCCTCGGTCCATGCCTTCGTCACCGGCCGCAAGGTGGCCGGGCTCTACGACCAGTCCACGGCCCGGCATCTTCGGATCGCGGCGGAGGCGCGGGGGCCGCATCTCCAGGGCTATGACGGAGAGCGCAACGCGAAGTTCGGCGGCACCCTGCCCGAACTGCGCGACACCGGCGCCGACGCCGCGATCCATATGGAGATCGAAGACGACACGGCGCGGGGCTATGACAGGAGCAGCGCCAGCCACTTCACCGCCAAGGTGGCCGACCAGATGGTGCAGCTATACGATCACGCCGACGGGGCGTGGTTCACCTTCGAGATGCAGAGCGCCCCGCCCAGCCCGTGACGGGCGCGCCCCGCCCCCGGATCAATTGCCGTCGGAGTCGACCACGACCACCACCGGCCGCCCGCGCGACGTCGGTTCCCAGCCCGCGGACAGGGCCGCGCGGACGCAGCGCGTGATCGTCGCATCGTCGAGTTGAAGGCGGCCGCGCGGCAACCCCTTCAACAGCCGCTTCGGCGGCGGGAATTCGACCAGGGCTTCGCGCTTGGCATCGTGCTGGAGAAGCCCGATCGTCATGCCCTTCCACCCCTCGTCATCCGACTGATGGGGTTCGCTGTGCAGGTGCCAGTCATATCGGGCGCCATCGACTTCGACCGTACCGGCATTGTTTCGGGATTTCGACATGGTGCGCGCCCTAGCATGCCGACCCGGCCTTCGCCCAGACCGCCGCCCCGCCGGTCGGGGGCACGGGTTCGATCAGGCGGCGATGGATCACCCGCATCGCCTCCACATCCCGCCCGCAATAGAGCCGCAAGGCCCGGTCGAGCGCCATGCGGCGACCCGGCGAGCAGTCGGGCGCACTGGCCTCCAGATAGGCTTCGACCGCATCGCCGCCCTGCTTCACCGCCAGCCCGGCATAGTCGAGATGCGGCGCGATCGTCGGCAGCACCGCCTTGATCGACCAGCTGCCGCGCTGGTCGCGGTGATACCAGTGATCGCGCGCGACGGGCAGCAGGTCGACGATCCGGTCCGCCAGGCTGGTCAGCGGTGCCGCCAGATCGGGGAAGCCCAGCACGAGCCGTTCGATCACCCCGCGCTCGAAGCTGGCATGCCAGGCGATCACCGCGCCGGTGGCGGGTAGCGCGGCCAGCGCCTCGGCACAGGCACGACGCGGATCGCGGCCGTCGAGCGACAGGAATTCGCGGCGGGCGATGCGGCCATCGGCCTCCTCGATATCGGCGACGAACTGGAACGGCACCTGTTCATAGGGACGGCTGCCCGGCCAGACCGGCAGCGCGCGCGACACGGTTTCGAAATCGAGCCAGATGCGGGGATAGGCCCAGTCGCGGGTCGCCGCCGCCGCGCCCGCCGGATCATGCTCGACGGCGCCCGTCATCGTCGCCCGCTGGATCCGGCGGTCGGTATCGGACCGGAGTTCGTCCACGGGCACGCGGGTCAGATCCTCGACGCCGCGTGCCGCGAACCGCTTTCCCGCGCCACGCGGCAGGATCGACACCGGCCATTCGGGACCCGGCGGCAAACCGGCACCGCAAGCGGCGATGGCGGCGGCGTTGCCGCAGGAGCTTGCCGCCTTCCAGCGCACCGAATTCGAACAGCGCAACGCACAGCACGCCCCTGCCCCCGCCGGCGTCGTCGACGCCTATCTCGATACGTCCGATGCCGAGACGCTTGAAATCGCAGAAGAGGAAGGACTGAGTTTGAGCGAGCTTACATTCCGCAACGGGTTGAGCCCGGCGGGGAGCCAATTCATCAATACCTTGATCGATGCCTCCCCGGCCGGTCTGGAACTCTATTTCACCGAAATTCCGGATCTGCGCATGCGCATCAAGGGGCAACGGACCATCGCGGTCCGCCTGACGACAGCAGGTGAGCGTCTGCGCTGCTATACCCGCGTCGATCCCGAAAAATGCCGGAAGCTGGGCTTCGAAGACGTCGTGGTCCTCGCGAACGACCCCATGTCGACCAGCTTCTATATCGATCCCGCAAAGATCGATCCCGGCATCCTCCTCGTCCTAGTTGGAGCCAGCCTGAAGTGACCTGGGACCCGCCCGGTAATTTCGTCAGCAGCGATCCCGGGCGGGCAGTACGCGGTATCTGGCGCCAGCCCGATGGCAGCGTCATCGTCTGGGAGCAGGAGATCGAACCGCGCCGATGGCGGAACCGGCTGACGCGGCCGCTCGGCATCCTGCTGATCCTCGCGGCGATCGCATGGCCGCTGGTCCTGCTGGCGAATGGATGGCCGCGCCTGGGCCTCGGCTTTGCGGTCGCCGACCTCTGCCTCGTCTCGACGGGGCGCGATCTGATGCGCTGGGGCGCGAAGCGATGGCGCGGGGAAGGCGACTGATCCGGTCGCCCTCCCGTCCCCATGGCCGGACAGGCCAATTGGCCAAGCCAGCGATGGCAGTACCAATTTAGACTCGATGGACCGTCCGGTTCGCTCCGACACCCCGCGCGCTTTTCGGGACGGGCGACGAACGACGGCGATGCGGTCCGCCCAGGGATCATGACGAAAAATTCATGACCCCATCCCTCTGTAATATAGACACAATCCCCGATGGGCCATGCCCCATGCCGATTTTGGGGCGAAACCGGTTGTCACCATGTTGACAGGCATGACCATTCCATGTCACCGATAAGACCATAAGATTACAAGAACGTGATGCAGGAAGACATTTTCGGTCCAATGCCGCGATTCGCCGTACACGGCCCATAGGCCGGACGACGGACGCGACGATGGACACCGGACAGGCTTCGCGTCCCAGCGCAGCAGATGAGACCGTCGATCCCGGTTCGTGAACGCTTCTCGCGTTCCGGTCGATGACGCCTCCTGCCTCCCGCCGATTGCCGATGCCCTTTCCGGCACAGTCTCGGGGAAGCCCGGCACGACGAGCGCGCGTCGGGATCAGAGGAGGGAAAATGCATGATTACGTCACCGCGTAACGGCGTGTCGCGTCCGGGCCGCAAACGCCTGCTTCAGACGACGGCGTTCACCGCCGCCGGGCTGGCCTCGGCGATGATCGCCGCGCCCGCCCTGGCGCAGACGAGCGGCCCCGCCGCCGGGGCAGGCCAGACCGCCGCCCAGGCCGATACCGCCGGGGATGGCGGGCAGGACGAGATCACCGTCACCGGCTATCGTCAGAGCATCGCCTCCGCGCTGGCCGCCAAGCGCAACGACATCCGCATCACCGACGGCATCTCGTCGGAGGATATCGGCAAGTTCCCCGCCCAGAACATCACCGAGGCGATCCAGCGTATCGCGGGCGTCCAGATGTCCAACATCAACGGACGCGGCTCGACGATCAGCATCCGTGGCCTGGGTCCGCAATATGCGCGCACCACGATCAACGGCCAGACCTTCGCCAGCGCCGACTTCAAGGACGGCTTCCGCTACGACATCATCCAGACCGACCTGGCCAGCGCGATCCAGGTCATCAAGTCGCCGACCGCCGACATGGATACGGGCGGCCTGGCGGGCACGGTCAACATCGATACGGTCAAGCCGCTCGCCTATAAGGGCCCCAGCTTCATCGCAGGCGTGAAGGGCTATTATTCCGACTATCGCGGCGACGTCACGCCCAAGGTCAACGCCGCCTATATCAAGCGGTTCGCCAATGACACGATCGGCGTCATGCTGGACGTCGGCTATCAGAAGCTGAAGGATCGCGGCGACTATCTGTTCATCAAGAACTGGTATCAGCCCGGCGCCGTGGCGGGCGCGTCGGACGTGCAGGTGCCGGGCAATCTGCGCTATCGCCGGATCGAGCGCGACACCGAGCAGCTGATGGGCAGCGGCGCGATCCAGTGGAAGCCGCAGGACAATTTCGAGGTGCTGCTCCAGGGCGAATATTCGCGCGACCATACCCGTTACGACACGCGCCAGATGGTCTTCGGCCGCTGGGCCGCCTCGGCGGTGAAGGTCAACAGCTCGGCCAACGGCGTCGCGAACAACATCTCGATCGGCAGCTTCAACGTCGACAACAACGACCAGCCCGAACTGCGCAAGCTCCAGACCCAGGCCTATACCGGCACGGTCAGCTGGAGCCCGACCGACACCACCCATATCCGCGCGATCGGCCATTATACCCAAGGCGATGCCAAGCTGTACGAATGGGCGACGATCGACGAGGTGCGCTTCGCGAATGGCGGCACGCTCGACATCTCCGATCCGTTCAACGTCAAGTGGAACACCGCCAGCCTGACCGACGGCTCGATCTACAATATGGGCAACCGCACCTGGTACGCCTTTGTCGACGGCGCGACGCATATCCAGTCGGCGCGCGACCGCGCGGTGCAGACCGACCTGACCCAGGATCTCGACTGGCACGGGATCAAGGCGTTGGTGTTCGGTGCGAAATATCACCACGAGAGTTTCGATACCAAGGCCTATCGCCACGACCGCGACGCCGATGTCAGCGATCCGGTGACCTATCCCGAATATGCCTGGATCCCCGACCTGTCGAAGACGGGCGTGCTGGTGAACGACTTTCTGGGCGGGTCGATGGCGATCCCGCACAGCTTCCTGTCGGTCAATGCGCCGCTGTGGCAGCAGATCCTGCGCGACAAGGGCATCAGCGTGCCCGACACGCCCGACTGGCCCAACACCTATAAGGTCGACCGCTATATCCCGGCAGTCTATGCCATGGCCAATATCGACGGCACGCTGTTCGATCTGCCGGTGCGCGGCAATGTCGGCGTGCGGTACGAACATACCCATCAGAACGTCACCAGCAGCCTGACCAACGGCACCGGCAGCGACGCGACCCTGCTCGGCCAGCAGCATGTCGTGCAGGATTATGGCAATGTCCTGCCCAGCGCCAGCTTCGCGCTGGACGTGACGCCGCATCTGGTCGCGCGCATCGCAGCGGCCAAGGTACTGGTCCGCCCGCTGCTCAACAGCCAGACGCAGATGGCCGACACCATCACCCGCGTGACCACCAGCCTGCGCCCCAGCGTATCGGTGGCGCAGGGCGAGAGCCGCCTGAAACCGCTGACCGCCAACCAGCTGGACCTCAGCCTGGAATATTATCACGGCAAGGGCAATTCGATCACCCTGGCCGGTTTCTACAAGGCGGTGAAGAACGGCACCTTCACCCAATTCTATTGCCCGTCCTCCTATGACGGCGTGGCGCTGAACGGCGTGGTCAGCGATTGCCAGTCGGCCGACCTCAAGACCGACTATAGCTTCAGCCGGGTGCTGAACGACGACCGGGTCATCCATATCAAGGGCCTGGAACTGGGCGCGTCGCAGAATTTCGATGCGATCCTTCCCGTGAAGGGCTTCGGCGCGGTCGGCAACGTCACCGTGGTCGACACCGATGCCAGCGCGATCGGCACCGGATTCAACCTGCGCGACCTGTCGAAGCTGACCTGGAACCTGACGCCCTATTGGGAAGACGAGATGTTCAGCGTGCGGTTGTCGGTCAACCACCGCAGCTCCTATGTGCAGGATGCGGCGTCGAGCTTCTTCGTCAATAGCGGCCTGACCCATGTCGTGCGCCCACGTACCCAGATGGACCTGGCGCTGGGCTTCAATCCGACCAGCTATCTCAGCTTCACGGGCGGCATCATCAATCTGAACAACACCCATGAAGACGCCTATCAGACGAATGCGAACACCTTCCAGCTCGCCAGCCGGACGGGGCGCACCTTCTATCTGTCGGCGTCGACGAGGTTCTGATCTCCCCCCTGAAGGGCGGACGGCCGCACGGGTCGATCCGCCCTTCCCTTTCCGCCCTTTGCCGGGAACAAGACCTTCGTGATGACTTTCCCCAAGACGCTCGGCCTGATCGGCACCCTGTTGCTCACCGCCTCGATGGCCCATGCGCAGGGCGATGGCGGGCAGGCCGCGCGCGACGCGCTCCGGCGGCTCGGCGTGCCCGAGCGTCAGCTTTCCGTGGCGATCCAGCCTTCGCCCGATTCCCGCTACCGCGTCCGGATCGATCACGACCGGCTGCGGGTCGAGGCATCCTCGCCGGTCGCGGCGGTGCGCGGCGCGGCGGCGGCCCTGACCGCGCAAGGACGGCTGTCAGTCAGCTGGGAGGGCAATCGCGTCGGGCCGATGACCCGCCTGACGCCCGGTGACAGCGGCTGGGTCGCCTCGCCCTTTGGCTTTCGCGCCTATCTGAACACCTGCACCTATGGCTACACCACCCCCTGGTGGGGCTGGCCGCGATGGGAGCGCGAGATCGACGCGATGGCGGTCCAGGGCGTCGACATGCCGCTCGCCATGGAGGGGCAGGATTATGTCTGGCGCCAGCTCTGGCGCGAACAGGGGCTGAGCGAGGCGCAACTGGCGCAGCATTTCTCCGGCCCGGCCTTCCTGCCCTGGCAGCGCATGGGCAATATCGAGGGCTATCGCGCGCCGCTGCCGACCGGGTGGATCGACAAGAAGCGCGATCTGCAAAAGCGCATCCTGGCGCGGATGCGCGAACTGGGCATGACGCCGATCCTGCCCGCCTTTGCCGGTTACGTGCCCAAGGCCTTTGCCGAAGCGCATCCCAAGGCGCGCATCTACAAGATGCGGTCCTGGGAGGGGTTCGAGGGCACCTATTGGCTCGACCCGTCCGACCCGCTGTTCGCGCCGCTCGCCAAGCGGTTCCTGGACCTCTACACCGCCGAATATGGGCCGGGGCAATATTACCTGGCCGACGCCTTCAACGAGATGGTGCCGCCGATCGCCGAGGACGGCAGCGACACCGCCCATGCCTCTTATGGCGATGCGACCGCCAACACGCCCGCGCTCGATGCCGCGACCCGGGCGGCGGCGCTGCCCCGCGAGGTCCGCGACGCGCGGCTGGCCGCCTATGGCCAGCGGCTCTACGCCGCGATCGCGGCGGCGCGGCCCGATGCGACCTGGGTGATGCAGGGCTGGCTGTTCGGCGCGGACAAGAAATTCTGGACGCCCGATGCCATCGCCGCCTTCCTCCGCGACGTGCCGGACCGGAAGATGCTGATCCTCGACATCGGCAACGACCGCTATCCCGGCATCTGGAAGACGACGAACGGGTTCGACGGCAAGAGCTGGGTCTATGGCTATGTCCATAATTATGGCGGCAGCAACCCGGTCTATGGCGCGCCCGATTTCTACCGCCGCGACGTGGCCGCGCTGTTCGCCGACGGCGCGCGCGGGAATGTCCGCGGGTTCGGCCTGTTCCCGGAGGGGCTGCACAGCAACAGCCTGGTCTACGACTATGCCTATGACGTGGCCTGGCCCGGCGGCGACATGGCGATGGCGCCGTGGCTGAGCCGCTATACCGCCGCGCGTTACGGCCGGAGCGACCCGGCGATGGTCGCGGCGTGGCAGGATGTAATCGCGGGCGCCTATGACGTGCGCTACTGGACCCCGCGCTGGTGGAACGAGCGCGCGGGCGCCTATCTGTTCTTCAAGCGCCCGGCGGCCGATGCGCCGACCTATCCCGCCGAGCCCGGCGACCGCGCGAAGCTGCGCGCCGGGATCGCGGCGATGCTCGAGCTCGCCCCCGCTTATGGCGCGAGCCCGCTCTATCGCTACGATCTGGTCGATCTGACCCGTCATGCCGCCAGCCTGTCGCTGGACGACACGGTCAAGGCCGCCGTCGCCGCCTATCAGCGGGGCGATGTCGCCGCCGGAGACCGGGAAACGGCGCGGATGAAGGCGCTGGCGCTCGCCATCGATCACCTGATCGGCGGGCAACAGGAAAGCCTGGCCAGCTGGATCGCCGATGCGCGCGGCTATGGCGACACGCCCGCCGAGAAGACCGCCTATGCGCAGAATGCCAAGGCGCAGGTGACGATCTGGGGAGGGCGCGGGCATCTGGGCGACTATGCGTCCAAGGCCTGGGCGGGCATGTATGCCGATTATTACCTGCCGCGCTGGACCGCCTACCTGACCGAAGCACGCGCCGCGGCGCTCGCCAAGCGGCCGGTCGACGATGCGGCCTTCACCGCGAAGCTGCTCGACTGGGAAAGGGCCTGGGTCGCCGATCCCCGCCCCTATAAGGCCAGCGCCCCCGCCGACCCGGTGGCCGAGGCCCGCGCGCTGATGACGGAGACGGCCCGATGACGACGATGCCCAAGCCCGAGCGCTTCGCCTCGCTCGACATGTTCCGGGGCGCGACCATCTTCCTGATGATCGTGGTCAACACGGCGGGCGCGGGCGGGGCCTTCACCCAGTTGCAGCATGCGCCGTGGTTCGGCTTCACGCTGGCCGACCTGATCTATCCCAGCTTCCTGTTCGCGGTCGGCAATGCGATGAGCTTCGCGCTGACCCGGCCGATGCCCGAGCCCGTCTTCCTGCGCCGCATATTCAAGCGGGCCGCGCTGATCTTCCTGCTCGGCGTGCTGATGTACTGGTTCCCCTTCGTCACGCACCAGGCGGACGGCGACTGGGTCGCCAAGCCCTTCGCCGACACGCGGCTGACCGGCGTGCTGCAACGCATCGCGCTCTGCTATCTGCTGGGGGCGCTCCTCGCCCGCTATCTGCGGCCCAGCCATCTGGTGGTGGTCGCGGTCGGGCTGGTCGTCGCGCACTGGGCGATTCTGACGGGCCTGAGCCCGGCGGGCGAGGCGTTCGGGCGGTACAAGAATGCGGGCACGTTGTTCGACCTGTGGCTGATCGGGCCGGAGCATCTGTACGAGAAGGACCATGGCTTCGATCCCGAGGGGCTGCTCGGCACGCTGCCCGCGACCGCCAATGTGATCGCGGGCTATCTGACCGGCCTGGCCATCCAGCGCTGGGGCAAGCATGCCGCCACGGTCGCACGGCTGGCGGCGATCGGGGCGGGGCTGGTCGTCGTCGCGCTATTGCTGTCGCCCATCCTGCCGATCGGCAAGAAGCTATGGACCGGATCGTTCGTCGCGCTGACCGTCGGGCTCGACCTGATCCTGCTGGGCGTGGTTCTCTGGCTGGTCGAGGTTCGGGGGGTGACGCTCGGGCGGTCCTTCCTCCAGATGCTGGGGCGCAATCCGCTGGCCATCTATCTGTTTTCCGAACTGCTGGTCGTCGTGCTGGAGCTGGTCCATGTCGACGGCGTCGGGCTCTATACCTGGATCGGGCTGAACGGGTTCCAGCCGATCGCGCCGGGGCCGGTCGGCTCGCTGCTCTGCGCGCTGGCCTATACGCTGGTCTGCTGCGCGTTCGGGTGGGTGCTGGATCGCAAGGGGATCATTCTGAAGGTCTGACCCATACGCTTCGACTTCGCTCAGCGCGAACGGAGGTCGGGACCAATATCGCCCACCCGTTCAGCCTGAGCGAAGTCGAAGGCCAAGGGAATCACCGCTCCCGCACCGACACCGTCCGCCCCAGGCCGGACGCCTTGCCCGGCTCCGCCTCGACGACCAGCACCACCTGCCGCTCCCCCGCCCCGGCCGGGAACGGCACCACCAGCGGCGCGCCCGCAAAGTCCGTCTTCCCGGCCCGCTTCACCCCGTCGACCCACGCTTCCGCGCGCCCGACCACCTCGGCGAAGACCACCGCCCCGCCCTGTTCCGCCACCCGGCGGCGCGGCTTGATGCTCGTGCGATAGGTCGACCAGACCCCCTCGCCCGGTCCCTCCAGCCGTCCGGGACGCGCATAGACCAGGCTGTTCATGTCGTTGCCCGCATAGCGGCGCAGCGGATCGGGCCGGGTCGCAGTGAAATCGCTCCGCTTCCAGTCGGTCAGCATCGCGACCGGCCGCGTCGCGGGCAGCGCGGGCAGAGGCTGGGCCGCGATCACCCGTACCGATGCCCGCGCCGGCTTCAGGCCCGGTGCGCTCGCCTCCAGGGTCAGCGTGCCCGCCCCCGCCTCGGCTCGGACCAGTGCCTGTGCGAGGCCATGGAACAAGCGGCGCGCGGGCAGAACCTCGGAGTCATGGTCGTTGGGGTCGCCATTGCCGACCCCGATCACCGCGCCCTTCGTCACACGCAAGGCGACCTGCGCCGCCGCATCCGGCACGATCCGTCCCTGCGCATCGACCGCCATCACGGTGAAGGGCTGAACGTCGCTACCCGTCCCCAGCATCCCGCCGCGATCGGCGACCAGCCGCAGCGCGACCGGCGCCCCCGCCGTCTCGACAAAGGTCCGCGACACCGCCCGCCCGGCGCGATAGCCGATCGCCTCCAGCAGTCCGGGCCGATAGGGCACCTGCCATTCGGGCATCGCCAGCCGGTCGACCGTCTTCGTCCCCAGGCTCCGGCCGTTCAGGCGCAGTTCCACCGTCTCGGCATTGGTCAGCGCGATCACCCGGATCGCCTCCCCCTCGCGCCCCGGCCAGGTCCAGTGCGGCGCGATGGCGAGGGCCGGGGCATCGTCCACCCATTGCGCCCGGCGCAGGTGAAAGGCCATCTTGGCGAAACCGCACAGGTCCATGATGCCGAACACGCTGCTGGTCGTCGGCCATTCGAACGGCGTCGGCTCGCCATGATAGTCGAAGCCGGTCCACACGAACGTCCCCACGACGAACGGCCGCGTGTCGATCATCCGCCAGCTTTCATGATGAGTCAGGCCCCATTCGGCGGCGTCGGTGTCATAGGAACTGACCTCATGCCGCGCCATGTCGGTCTTCCACACGCCCCGCGTCATGAAGGCGCTGGTATCCTCCGAGCTGGTCATCGGCTTGGTCGGATGCGCGGCGTGGAATTTGTCGTAGCGCCG
Source organism: Sphingomonas sp. NCPPB 2930 (assembly GCF_042867205.1). Taxonomy (NCBI): domain Bacteria; kingdom Pseudomonadati; phylum Pseudomonadota; class Alphaproteobacteria; order Sphingomonadales; family Sphingomonadaceae; genus Sphingomonas; species Sphingomonas sp. NCPPB 2930. Next base: position 26,427 of record NZ_JBHZQU010000011.1, read on the forward strand.
ATGCTGGTAGTTGAAGCCCATGACGTCGACCGCGTCGGAGACGTTGAGCGGGGAGAACATCCCGTCGTTCATCGCCGCCGTGACGGGGCGCGAGCTGTCGAGTTCCTTCACCGCCTCGGCCATGCGGCGGACCATCTCGTAACCCTGTTCGGTGCCCTGCATCGGCTCTTCGTTGAAGACGGACCACAGGAAGACGCTCGGCCGGTTGCGGTCGCGGCGCACCAGCCATTGCAACTGGCGCAGATAGTCCGGGCTGGGGTTGAAGTTGCGGTTCTCGCCCATGACCAGCATCCCCAGCCGGTCGCACGCATCGAGCAATTCGGGTGCGGGCGCATGGTGCGAACAGCGCAGCGCGTTGCACCCCATCGCCTTCAGCCGCCGGATACGCCATTCCCACATCGCATCGGGCATGGCGATGCCGACCCCGGCATGATCCTGGTGGACGCACACGCCCTTGATCTTGGTCGCCACGCCGTTGAGATAAAAGCCGGTGGCGGCCTCGAAGCGGATCTCGCGAAAGCCGATCCGGGTGGCGCGGGCATCGATGGCCTTGCCGTCGCGCAGCAGCCGTGTCTCCACCCGATAGAGCGTCGGATGGTCCACCGACCAACGCTGTGGATCGGCGACCGGGATCGTCATGCTCGCTTCGGCAGTCTTCAGGGGATCGACGCTTATGTCCGTCTCGGCACGGCCGATGGTGCGGCCTGCCGGATCGATCAGCACCGCCTCCGCCCGGACGGTTGCCGCCGTCTTCTGGATATTGGAGACGGTCAGCGCGACCGGCACCGTCCAGCCGCCATCCCCCTTGCGCGGATCGGCATGAAGCCCATCGGTGACGATGCTGACCCCGTCACGCACCGCCAGCCAGTTGTGGCGATAGAGCCCGGCGCCCTCATACCACCATCCCTCCATCGTCTCGGCATCGACGCGGACGGCCAGCGTGTTCAGCTCCTCGCCGAACCGGGCATAGGGGGTGATGTCGATCAGGATCGCGGTGTAGCCGCTGAAGCTGTGCGCGACCAGGACGCCGTTGAACCAGACCTTGGCGTTGGTCGCCGCCGCGCCGAGCTGTACCTCCAGATAGCGGCCGCGCCATTCGACGGGCAGTTTGAGCGTGCGGCGATACCAGCCGATGCCGCGCCGCCGATAGCCCTGCGCGACATTGGCGTTCGGGTCGACCACCTCCTCCATCGCCCAGTCATGCGGCAGTTCGACCGCGCGCCAGTCGCTATCGTCATAGCCGACCGCCGCCGCGCCCTGCGCGATCCCGGCCTTGGCGTTCTGATAGCTTTCCTCATGCCCCAGGATCGGCGGCACGACGATGTCGCCCTTGTGGAACAGCCAGCCGTCATCGAGGCGGAGGAGGCTCGGATCGGCGATGAAGGGCGGCTCGGGCATCGCGTCGAACGGCGCGGGCGCATCGCCGCTGTCGAGTTCGAGCGGACGGCCCGCCGCAAGGCCGGGGGCACCGAGCGCCGGGGCGGTGAGCCCCGTCGTCAGTCCGCTGGCCAGGAGAGTGCGGCGGGTCACGGTCATCGGGCGGTCTCCGGCGGGGAAGGTCTTGGGCGATAGGGTGGCGCGGGCCATGCCGGGCGCGGCATCATCCGGCGGCACGGCGTGCGTCCTGTCGGACGGGCGAATCAAAAAAGGCGGCGCCCCACAGGCACGCCGCCATTTCGTTGATGATCCAGAAAAGCCAGAGGGCGAAGGCGTCGCGCATGGTCGAGGCGCGGGTCGGTGAGGCCATGCCCCCTGTCGAGGCAAGGCCCGCACCCATGACGCCGATCCCAGCCCGCTTCATCCCCCGCACCCCATGGTCGAGGGATCAGTCTACCCCGGCGAGGCGAGCTGTAAAGACGATTTGTCTGACCAATTCAGCACCGCCATGGTGCCGCTTCGGTTTCGGGGGTCAGGCCTGGGACGGCAGCAACGGCACCGCATCGGCCACGCTGCCCTCGGCGCGATAGTCGGGGGGAATGTCGAAGTCCTTGCGGGCCAGCCCGCGCGAGGCTTCCCTCCCCTTGGGCAGTCCCGACCGGTCGGAATAGTCCCGACCGCCGCCGGGTTCGCGCCGATGGGCGGCCTTCACGCCCTTCAACGCCGCGATGTCGAGCAGCGTGATCCCCGCGACCAGCGCGGTCGCGATCGCGGCGTTGCGCCATTTGGGGTTTTCGCGGTGCAGCCCGGTCGCCAGTGTGCCCAGATCGAGCGCGTCGCCCGCGATCCGCGCGGCCAGCCCGACCGGCTTGTCGATCGACAGCGTCGGGACGGCGCTCGCCAGTTCGCGGGCACCATAGGCACGGATCAGCCCTTCCTTGTCCTCAAGCCCCAGCGTGCGGGCCAGGCGGCCGGGGACGACCAGTTCGGCAATGCCCAGCCCGACCGAGAACCAGCCGAGCGCGCGCGCCAGACGGTCGGCACCCGACAGCGAACTCGGCCCTTTATGCTCGACGCGCGGGTCGCCCTCCGAACGGGCGATGCCGGTGATGTTGGTGAGTGGCATGACGCCCTCCTTCAGGGTTGGAGCATGACCTTGACGCACCCGTCCGCCTTGTCGCGGAAGGTGGCGTACATTTCGGGGCCCTTGGACAGATCGACCTTGTGGGTGATGACGAAGGACGGGTCGATCTGCCCGTCCTCGATCCGGCGGAGCAGGTCGCCCGTCCAGCGCGGGACATGCGCCTGCGCCATGCGGAAGGTCAGCCCCTTGTTCATCGCCTGACCCATCGGGATCTTGTCGACCAGCCCCAGATAGACGCCGATGATCGAGATGACGCCGCCGGGGCGGCAGACATAGATCATCTCGCGCAGCACATGCGGGCGGTCATTCTCCGCCATCAGCATCTGCTTGGCGCGGTCGAGCACGGTGTCGGGCTGGGCGAAATGGACATGGCTCTCGGTGCCGACCGCGTCGATGCACTTTTCGGGCCCCTTGCCGTCGGTGAGTTCGTTCAGCCGCTCGACGACGCTCTCCTGCTCGAAGTCGATCGTGATCGCGCCCGCCGCCGCCGCCATCGACAGGCGTTCGGGCAGCCGGTCGATCGCGACCACCTGTTCGGCACCCAGCAGGATCGCCGCGCGGATCGCCATCTGGCCGACCGGGCCACAGCCCCAGATGGCGACCGTGTCGCCGGGCTGGATGTCCGCCTGGACCGCCGCCTGCCAGCCGGTCGGCAGGATATCGGACAGGAACAGCAGCTTCTCGTCGTCGATGCCGTCCGGCACCTTGATGTGCGTGGTGTCTGCAAAGGGCACGCGCAGATATTCGGCCTGCCCGCCGGGATAGCCGCCGGTCAGGTGGGTATAGCCGAACAGACCCGCCGTCGCATGGCCGAACGCCTTGTCGCCCAGTTCCTTCTTGCGGTTGGTCCGCTCGCAGACCGAGAAGTTGCCGCGACGGCACTGGTCGCACTCGCCGCACTGGATGGTGAAGGGGATGACGACGCGGTCGCCCTTCTTCAACGTTCCCCCGGCGGCGCTGCCGACCTCGACGACTTCGCCCATCGTCTCGTGCCCCATGATGTCGCCGGGCAGCATCGCGGGCACCAGATTGTGAAAGAGATGCAGGTCCGACCCGCAGATCGCACAACTCGTAACCTTGATTATGGCGTCGCGCGGATGTTCGATCGCAGGGTCGGACACCGTGTCGTACCGGATGTCCTCCTTGCCGTGCCAGACCAGGGCCTTCATGCCGCTCTCCTCGATTGCGTGGGGCAGAGTTATGGACGGCAAGGCGCCAGGCCCATCCGGGCGATCCCTAGGGAACCTTACCCGGTCGCGGACGCTTGCCGGTAGGACCGGCAAAGCCTGAGGAGAGCCGGCCCGATGGACGAAGTTTCACACGACACGTCCATCCGGAACGCGGTGTTCCGCCGGGGGCCCGAGGCGGCGTGGCGCAGGGGCGAAGCACGCCTGCGCGCCGCGACCGAACTGGTCGGCATCGGCATCTATGCCTGGGACCCGCGCACCGGCGCGCTCGAATGGGATGCGCGGCTCTGCGCGATGTGGGGCATCCCGCCCGGCACCGCGATCAATGAGGAACTGTTCGAAGCGGGCATCCATCCCGACGACCGGGAACGGGTCCGCGCGGCGATCGCGGCCTGTGTCGATCCGTCAGGCGATGGACGCTACCGGATCGAATATCGCGTCATCGGCCGCGACGACGGCATCGTCCGCCACATCGCGACGTCGGGCCGGACGACATTCGCCCATGGCCATCCGATCGCCTTCATCGGCGCGGCGATCGACATGACCGAGCAGCGCCATGCCGAAGCCGCGATCCGCGCCAGCGAGGCGCAGTTCAGCAGCTTTGCCGCGCATAGCAGCAACCTCCTCTGGATCGCCGATCCGCGGACCGGGGACATACTCTATCGAAGCGCCGCCTTCGATCGCATCTGGGGCATCCCACGCGACGGCGCCTCGCCTTCGATCGCGTGCTGGCTGGACGATGTGCATCCCGACGACCGGGTACAGGTAGAACATGCCCTGGCCAGCGTCATGGCCGGGGACGTCACCCAATATGCGTATCGCATCGTCCGCCCCGGCGACGGGGCCGTCCGCCGCCTGCGCGACACCAGCTTTCCCATTCCCGACGCGCAGGGCGCGATCACCCGCATCGGCGGCATCGCGGAGGATCTGACGCAGGAGGATAGCGGCCAGGTCTATATCGTCAGCCCCAGGACGACCGAGGCCCGTCGCCTCGCGGCGCTGGTGCGGGCGATGGGGTATCGCGCGCGCCTGTTCGAGAGCGCGGCGGCGTTCCTCGACATCGCCGCCGTCCTGGCGCCCGGCTGCGTGCTGGTCGATCTTCGCCATGCCAAGCCCGAAGGGTTGTCGGTCGCCCGCGAGCTCAAGGCCCGCTCGATCGCCTTGCCGAGCATCGTGCTGGACGGGGCGGGCACGAACCTGATGTCCGCCGTCGCCGCGATGAAGGCGGGGGCGGCCGACTATATCGTCGCGCAGGACGACGCGGCGCTGCACCCCGGCCTGTCGAACGCGATCGCCGACTGCCTGGCAGCGGTCCGCCCCGTCTCCCGCGACGAGACCGCCAGCGCGCGCATCGCCCGGCTGACCCCGCGCGAGCGCGAGGTGCTGCTGGGGCTGGTCGGGGGCAATACCAACAAGCTGCTCGGCAAGAAGCTGGGCATCAGCCCGCGCACCGTCGAGCTGCACCGCGCCCAGGTCATGAACCGGCTGGACGCGGGCAATCTGGCCGAACTCATCCAGATCGCGCTCGCGGCGGGGGTCGCTCCGCCCGGCGAGGGCCATGCGACCCGCAGGCCGGTCCCGCCCCCGCCGGGGTCGGACGCCTAGTCATGACGAAGCGCCCAGGCCGGCTCCATTCGGCTGGCGCGAACGGCCTGCCCCGCGACGGTCAGCACCGCGATGCCGAGCGCCAGCGCGGTCGCGCCGAGGAAATGAAGCGGTGACAACGCGATCCGGTCGTCAAATCCCGCCAGCCATGTCCGCATCGCCACGAACGCCAGCGGCCATGCGATCAGATTGGCCAGCAGCACCGGCCGCAGGAACTGACCGACCAGCAGCCGCATGATGTCGACCGAGGATGCGCCCAGCGTCTTCCGGATGCCGATCTCCTTCACCCGCCGCTGCGTGTTGAACGAGGCGAGCCCCCACAGGCCGACGCAGCCGATCAGGACGGCCAGGCCCGCGCCGATGCCGAACAGACGCGTGGCGCGATCGTCGTCGTCATAGAAATTCTGGAGCAGCCGGTCGCCGGTATCCGCGCGGAAGGGCGCTTCGGGGGCGATCCGGATCCAGGCCGCACGAACGGCCTCCTTCACCGCGCGCGGGTCGCCTGTGAAACGCATCGTCGCGACGGGATAGGGCACGATACCCTGGGTATAGGTGTAATAGACCGGCGTTGCAGGCAGGCGCGGCGAGAAGAAGCGCAGATCCTCGACGACGCCGACGATGGTCATCGGCCGGGGCTCCACCACCCTCCTGCCGATCGCCTCGGCGGGCGTGCGGAATCCCAGCGCCGCGGCGGCCGTGCGCGAGATCACGATGTTGCCGGGCACGCCTTTTTCGCTGTTCTCCCGGTCGTCCATCCGGTGCGCGTCGTCCAGCAATCGCCCGGCGATCGGCCGGACGCCGAACAGCCGGAAGAAGTCGGACCCGACATGGATGTGGCGGACCGCCGGTCCCGGAGCGGGGCGACCGGGCAGCAGGAGATTGTCGCCATTGTTGTTACCGACATTGCCGACCCCGGTGTCCGACGTCGTCACCATCGACACCCCCGGCACGGTCCGGAACGCCGCGATCAATGCCGGCTGCTTGGCCTGGTCCACATAGCCGAGCCAGGGCGCGACGAGCAGCCCTTCGCGCCGAAAGCCCAGATCGGCGTTACGGACATGGCGGGTCTGCGCCACGAGGACCGCCGTGCCGATCAGAAAGGCGATCACCACCGCGAACTGCGCCATCACCAGCGCCTCGCGCACCCTCGCCCCCGCACGCCCGCCGCCCGGCGTACGCGCCGAGGCCAGCACCGCCGCCGCGGGAAAGCGCGATAGCAACATCGCCGGGTAGCAGCCGGCCAGAACCCCGATGCCGATCGCCAGCACCAGCAGCACCGGGACGATCACGGCATAGGGCATGGTCAGCGACAGTCCACCGGCGGCATTGATCATCGGCAGGCCGATTTCCGCCAGCATCAGCCCCAACAGCGCCGCCAGCGCGGCGGCGAGCACCGCCTCGCCCATGAACTGGCGGACCAGCATGCCACGGCTCGCGCCCAGCACCTTGCGCATCGCCACTTCGCGGGCACGCAGGCCCGCCCGTGCGCTCGCCAGATTCACATAGTTGACGATCGCGATGAAGAGGGTCAGCACCCCGACCAGCCCCAGCGTGGCGATGGTCATCTTCCGGGTCGCGCTCGCCTGGCCGGCGGGTTGCAGATGCGCCTTGACCAGCGGGAGAAGCGGCAGCGCCATCCGCGTCGCCGCATCCTTCCCCAGATCGCGGGCACCGCGGCACGCCACGAACCCCGGCATCTTCCGCTCGAAGGCCCTTGCCGCATCCTCGTCGGGGAAACGCAGATAGGTCTTGAGCGAGGTGCTGCCCCAATGATCCCACCAGTCGCCCAGATCGGTGGTGGGCAGGCGGGCGAGGATGGAGAATTTGAAGTCGCTGGTCCTCGGCAAATCCTCGAATACGCCCGTCACGCGGTAAGGGGCGACTTTGTCGAGGGAGAGCGTCATCGTCTGCCCGATCGGATCGGCATCGCCGAAATATTTCCTGGCCGCCGATCGATTGAGGATGACGCTGGTCGGATCGGCCAGCGCCGACGCCTTGTCACCCGCCACCCATGGCAGGTCGAACACTTGCAGGAAGCTCGCATCCACCTGGCCGATATCGTCGAAGGTCGCGACACCGTTGCGCACGACGCTTCCGCCGTCCTTGCCGTCCATGTCGGCGCCGCCCATGAACCGCGTGCCGACGATGCCGGGCAGATCCTGGCGCAGCGCGTCGAGCAGGCCGCCCATGGTATACGGATAGGTGCCGGTGAACGGACCGTCCGCGCGTTTCCACTCGGTCTGGACGAGATAGACCTGGTCATGGTGCGGCAGCCACCGTTCGAAGCTGGTCTCGAACCGCACATAGAGGGCGAGGACGAAGAAGACTGCGATCCCGACCGCCAGCCCACCGATATTGAGCGCGGCATAGAGCGGGTGGCGGGTGAGCGAGCGGTAGAGCGAGGTAAGCGCAAGGCCGTTCATCGGGTCTGCTCCTTTTCAGATCGCGCGCATGGCGCTGGCGACGATGCGGCCGTCGAGCATGTCGATGCGGCGCTTGGCGAGGTCGGCATGGCTGGGCGAGTGGGTGACCATGACGATGGTCGCGCCCGCATCATTGAGGCCGGTGAGGATATTCATCACCTGCTCGCCATTGGCGGTGTCGAGATTGCCGGTCGGCTCGTCCGCCAGGATCAGCTTGGGGTCGCCGACGATGGCGCGGGCGATGGCGGCGCGCTGCTGCTGGCCGCCCGACAGCTGGTGGGGGAAGTGGCGCGCGCGGTGGGCGATGCCGACCTTGTCCATCGCCGCCGCCACCCGGCCGCGACGATCCCCCGCATCGCTGCGGTACGCGAGGCCGAGCGCGACATTCTCCTCAATGGTCAGCTCGTCGATCAGGTTGAAGCTCTGGAAGACGAAGCCCAGCGTCTCGGCGCGGAACTTCGCCAGTTCCCTTTCGTCCATCGCCGCCAGATCGCGGTCGCCGAACAGGTATCGCCCGCCCGTCGGCCGGTCGACCGTGCCCAGCGTGTTGAGCAAGGTCGACTTGCCGCAGCCCGAGGGGCCCATGATGGCCAGGAACTCGCCCGCCGCGACATGCAGGTCGATATCGTGCAGCGCGGTCGTCTCCACCTCGTCGGAGATATAGCGGCGCTGGATGTTCTGAAGACGGATCACGGATAGTGTCCCTGTCACCGGATGTTGAGGATGTCGCCCTTCGCAAGTGACGGCGGGCTGGTGACGATGCGCGCGCTGGCGGTGTGCGGTGCGGAGCTTCGCGCGGATGGTCGGTTCATCGTCATGGACCGAGCGTCGCCGTCCAAGGCGGAAAAGGCCAATGCCCTGTGATGGGGCGTTTTTCGGGGCGGCGGCCACACCGTGGCGAACCGGCCTTGAACATTATGACCGGAACCGGACAGTCGCATGCCGTGTCAACCGGCCCGAAGCCTCCCGGCGACAAGCCCATACACACATGCGTTGCCCCGCCCGTCCGCCAATGCGATAGGGGCCGTGGGTGTCTGCGGTCGATGCGCCGTCCCGGACAGGGTGTCGCGTTGGTCGGGCCGCCAGCGCGGCCGACCCGCGTCAGGAACACGACATGACGAACCCCGACCGCCCCTGCCCCAACATCATCCGGCGCTTCCTGGGCTCCCCATCCTCCGCCGGCCTCGTCCTGATCGCGGCGGCCATCGGGGCGCTCGCCCTCGCCAATTCGCCGATCGGACCGGGCTATGCGACGATGCTGCATACCCGGTTCGGTCCGCTCTCGCTGGAGCAATGGATCAACGATGGCCTGATGACCTTGTTCTTCCTGCTCGTCGGGCTGGAGATCAAGGGCGAGATGCTGGAGGGCGAGCTTTCGACATGGCCTCGGCGCATCCTGCCCGGAATCGCCGCGGCGGGCGGGATGATCGTTCCCGCGCTGATCTATCTTGCGCTCAATCGCGGCCCGACCGCCGCCGGATGGGCGATACCCATGGCGACCGACATCGCCTTTGCACTCGGCGTCACCGCTTTGCTGGGTCGGCGGGTGCCCGCCTCGCTACGCATCTTCCTGGCGGCGCTGGCGATTATCGACGATCTGGGCGCGGTGCTGATCATCGCCCTGTTCTATACCACCCACCTGTCCCTGCCCGACCTCGCCGGCGCGGGCGTCGCGCTGGCCGCGTTGATCGGCCTCAACCGGCTCGGCGTCGGGCGCCTTTCGCCCTATATGCTGGTCGGGCTGGTCCTTTGGGGGCTGATGCTGCGTTCGGGCATCCATGCGACGCTGGCCGGGGTGATACTGGCCTTCACCATTCCGCTGGACCGCACGCCCGGCCGATCCGACGGGAACGGGAACGGGGACGGCACCAGTCCGCTCCGCACGCTCGAACACCGGCTGGATCGGCCGGTCGCCTTTCTCGTCGTGCCGATCTTCGCGCTGGCGAATGCGGCGGTCCCGGTCCTGGGGTTGCCGCCCGGTGCTCTGGCCGCGCCGGTCACGCTAGGCGTCGCGGCCGGGCTGTTGATCGGCAAGATCATGGGCGTCTTCGGCTTTGCGACCATCGCGGTCCGCCTCGGGCTGGCGGCCATGCCCGCAGGGGCGGGCAGGCTCCAGATGCTGGGCATGGCCTGTCTGTGCGGGATCGGGTTCACGATGAGCATCTTCATCACGCTGCTCGCCTTCCCGGACAGCCCGTTGCTCCAGGCGGAGGCGAAGATCGGCGTGCTGGCGGGATCGCTGGCGGCCGGGATGCTGGGCTATGCGATCCTGCGCCGGGCCGGCCGCGGCCCCGCCATCGGCTAATCCCCGGGAGCGATCGCGGCGCCGATACGTTGCGCTCCTGACCATAGGAGAGCATCATGCCCGACGATAAAACCAAGCAAGGTCAACAGGATCGAAGCCGCGTTGCCGGTGGCGAGACCTATGAGGTCGCCTATTTCGCCTCTAAGCATGGTCTGACGCAGGAACAGGCCCGCGACCTGATCGCCCGCATCGGCAATGACCGCGCCAAGCTGGATGCCGCCGCCGAGGCGATGAAGGGCCGGAAGGACGCCCGGTAGAGGACCGCCCCCAGGCGATCCGCTCCTATCCGACAGCCGCGCGCCGATAGCGATGATCGTCGAGGCTGGCGACCGGGTTGGGGCTGCGCCCCATCGTCCGCGCGATCGAAAAGCGCGCCATCTGGCGGGACAGCTCGTCGGCCTCGCCCGCCAGACTCCGCGCCGCCGCCGTCGCCTCTTCGACCATGGCGGCGTTCTGCTGCGTGACCATGTCCATCTGGCCGACCGCCAGATTGACCTGCTGCAGCCCGGTGCTCTGATTTTCCGCCGAGACGGCGATATCGTTGATCAGCTGATTGATCTCCGCGATGCGCGTCACGATCCGGCCGAGCGCCTTGCCGGTCTCGTTGACCAGCGCCACGCCCGCCTCCACCTGCTCGGCCGAGACCGAGATGCGCGCCTTCACGTCCTTGGCAGCATCGGCGGACCGCTGGGCCAGTGCGCGCACCTCGGACGCGACGACGGCAAAGCCCTTGCCCGCATCCCCGGCGCGCGCGGCCTCCACCCCGGCGTTCAGCGCCAGCAAATTGGTCTGGAAGGCGATGCCGTCGATCACCGAGATGATGTCGGAGATTTCGGTCGAGGCCCGCTCGATCCCGTTCATGGCGGTCACCGCATCCTCCATGATCCGGCCCGAATGCTGCACCTCGTCCTTGGCCTGGCCCACCATCTGCCGGGCCAGCCCCGCCTGTTCGGCGGTCTTGCGGACGGTCACGGTGATCTCGTCCATCGCGGCGGCGGTTTCCTCCAGGCTGGCGGCCTGTTGTTCGGTGCGCTGCGACAGATCGTCCGAAGCCTGTCGAATGTCCGATGCGCCGTTGATGATGCCGCCGGTCGAGACCGAAACCTGCGCCATCGCACTTTGAAGCGCATCCGCGGCGCGATTGAAGTCGCGCTTGATCGTGGCGAACGGCCCCTGGAGATCGCTGTCCAGGCGGGACAGCAGATCGCCTTCCGCCAGTCGGGACAAAGCGGCGCCCACGCTGTCGACGATCAGGATGGTCTGCGCCGTCTTGGCCTCGTCGGCGGCCAGCAGCTGCCCGCGCAGATTGTTGAGCGCCTCCGCCAGCCGCCCGACTTCGTCGCGGCGATCCTCGGCGATCGTCGTGACCGCCATATCCCCGCTCGCCAGCGCGGTCAGGCCGGTGGTGACCGCGTTCACCGGACGGGCGATCTGCCGGACCAGCAGGACCAGGATGGCGATCGCCAGCATGAGGCTGAGCAGCATCCCGCCGAAGATGGCCTTGGAGATCGTACCGAACGCCGCCTCCTGCGACGCCTGTCGCTGGGCCAGCAGCAGGTTTTCCGCGCCTATCACCGCGCCGGCCTGGGCCCGCAGCTGATCCATCAACGCCTTGCCCTTGCCCCCCGCCGCGCTCGCGCGGGCCGCGGCCTGCGTTGCGGCGGCGTTCATCAGCGCGATATTGGGTTCGGCCACCGAACCGCGCCAACGCTGCGCCAGCGCGCCGATCTTGGTCAGGCGGCCCTGCTGTTCGGGATTGTCGGCGGTCAGTCGTCTCGCCTCGGCCATCGCCCGGGCGAAGTCGGCCGCGCCATGGACATAGGGGGGCAGGAAATGTCGGTCGGCCGTCAGCAGATAGCCGCGAAGCCCCGTCTCCTGATTGACCATCGCCTCGACGAGTTTGTTCGAGGCGATGATGACCTTATACGTATGCTCATTGATGTTCGTCGTCTCGCGCACCTGGTTTTTCTTGGCGTAGATGACGAGGTTCGTCGTTACCGTCAGCGCCAGAATAATGCCCAGACACAAGGTAAGTTTTCTTACCATCGAAAGGTTATCAAAAAAGCGCATATACTCAGTTCCGGTAATGGGTCGCCTCATGCGCAAGCCTGGCAATCGGCGATAAGCTCACTGGGACTTGGCCTATTCCGGCCACAGGCATTGCGAATATCGCCCGATATCCGCGCCTACAGCCATCCAGCCCTCACACTCGAGCGCCAATAAATCCGGCCCCTTAACAAATCATAACCCCTCCCGCAGATGCGGAGAGAAAATGCCGCCCATATTTTTTGAATTGATTCCCGATTTTCAGGGAACCAATTTCAACTTCAAGCATTACTCGCGATCTCCAGTCAACATTCGCGCTGTTTTAGACAAATAGCGCGGACTCTATGCTTTCCATGATGCGAAGACGTCGCGACTGATATTAAGGCGAGCCGCCCCGTAGGCGACTCGCCTTCCCTGGATACGCTCAGAACCTCGACGAAACCGACAAGTAGAAGGAACGACCGTAGAAGCTCGTTTCCTGCCAGATCGCCGGATTGTTGTTGTAATAGGCCTGTTCGCGGCTGTTGTTCAGGTTGATGATGCCCGCCGCGAAGCTGAGCGTCTCATTCGGCGTATAGCCTGCGCTCAAGTCGAACTGGGTTCGCCCGCGCACCGTATGCCCCTCGGTCGCGAAGAAGCTGTCGGCGCCGTTCTGGACATAGGAACTGCGATAATTGGCCGACAGGCGCAGGCTGAAATGCCGGTTTTCCCAATAGGGCGTGACGTTGACCGTATCCTTGGACAGGTTCCGCACGGTAAAGCCCGTCCCGATCGCGACACGGGTGGGGATGACGCGGGTGTAATTGGCCATGAAGCCGAACCCGTCGACCGGCAGGATGGGATCGAGCGACTGATTCCAGCTGACTTCCACACCGCGAATGCGGATGACGCGCGGGTCGTTCGACGTCTGGGTGACGTTGTAGATATTGCCCGAGCCGTCGACGCAATCGCCGCTGCTCGCCCGGTTGAGCGCCGTGCCGCGGAACGACGCGGGGCAGACCAGCGACGAGAAGGTGCCGTTCTTCACCCATTTGTAGAAGCCGTTGACCGACAGCGCACTGGCCGCGCCATAATACCATTCGGCGCCCAGATCGATCTGATCGGCGGTCAGCGGCTTCAGCCCCGCCTGGCCCAGATCGACGGTGACGGTATTGGTGCCCGCCGGGAAGGTGTTGGCCACCGATGACGTCGTCTGCGCCATCGAGGTGTTGGCGTCGAGGATCGGACGGACCAGGACCTTGGCGGCGGCGAAGCGGAGTTGCAGCTTGGCGGTCGGCTCCAGCACGAGGTTCAGGCTGGGCAGGACATTCTGATAGTCCTGGCGCGCCGCATAGTCGCCGATCTTGGTGGTGACATTGGTGTAGGAGCCGGTGCGCGGTGCGGTGACATTGCCCTTCACCACCTGCAACGTATGCTCGTATCGCACCCCCAGATTGCCGCGCAGCGGCATGGCGAAGACCATGGTGTCGATATTCGCCATCGCATAGACCGCCGGGATATAGCGGTCGACGGTATAGCTGGATTCCGGTGCGGGCAGGTCGGGGACGCTGATCCCGGCACCGGCCAAGGCCTGTCGATAGGCGCCGATGTCGGGCGCGATCCAGGCGGTCGGGATACCGCTTACGCCGTTCAGGAAGCCACCCACCGCATAGCTGCTCGTCGACAGGGCGGGAAAGACGGCCGCGGTCGCCGAGGGACGGTTGGCGAGCGAAGCCAGATCGTGGCGACCGACATCGCGCACGAAGCTCTCATGCCGATATTTCGCACCGACCGCGAATTGCGAAATCGGCCCCAGCGAAACATCCCTGGTGATGTCGCCCTGACCCGATATTTCCTTGCCCGTGGTATTGCGCGTCGCCCCGACCGGAAACTCGTTCCGGACCAGGCTCGACCGGGTGTAGAGCGACGGATTGTCCAGATTGGCCGCGACGTTGAACTTGACGTTGTACGGGTCGCTGATGTCGAGCGTCGCCGACGGGATGGTGATGCCCAGGATCGCGGCATCTTCGCGCGAATAGGCATGCCCCCGCGTATAATTGCCGACGGCACGCGCGGTCCAGCCATCCTCGCCCTTCCACCGGGCATTGAGCGTATAGCCCTGGCTCGACAGTTTGCGCGTCTCCTCCTGCCGGTTGTTCTCCATGGTGAAATTGGTCGCGGTGGTCACCATGGACGCGGTGTTGGCGACACTGACCGGGGTCAGCCGCGCGGTGTTGAACAGGAACACCTGCTGGTTGACGTCGTAACGCGTGTCGTCGCGCGCATAGATGGCGGTGGCGTCGACCTCCCACTGGTCGTTCGGCCGCCATTGCACACCGCCGCTGCCCATGACCTGGTCGATCGAACGGTCGATCCGGCGATAGCGCGGACGACGCGGCACGGCGATCGTCGCGCCGCCCACGTTCTGCGTCGCCCAGCGGTCCTGAAAGAGATAGTCGGCGCGGTCCTTCAGCTTCTGATAGCCGAGGTTCAGATAGACACCCAGCGTCCCGCCGAGAAACTGGTCGACATAGCTGACCCCGAATTTCGGGGTGACGGCACGGCCCGCATAGCCCGAATTCTGCGCCTTGGCCGACACCACGATCTTGCGGGTCGCATAGTCGAGCGGCCTGACCGTATTGATGTTGACCGTACCCGACAGTCCTCCGCTATCCATGTCGGCGGTCGGCGACTTGATGACCTGCACCGCATTGGCGAGTTCGGTCTGGATGATGTCGTAACGAAAGCCATCGGTGAAATCGGCGCTTTTGAAGGTCTGGCCGTTGATCGTCGTCAGCGCATATTGCGGACCCAGCCCCCGGATGCTGATCGTGGCGCCTCGCCCGTTGATATTCTGCATCTGCACGCCCGAGATGCGCTGGATCGACTCGGTGATGTTCTGCGCGGGGAATTTGCCGATATCCTCCGCGGAGATGCCGTCGCTGACCCGGATATCCTTGCGCTTGGTGGCAAGGGCGGATGCGATGCTCTGGCGATAGCCCGTGACGACGACATCGCCTTGCCCCGCATCGGCCGCATCTTCCGACCCCACCTGGGCCGGACCGGCAGACGCCATGGTCTGCGCCATGGCGGGCATGGCCCCGGCCGCCATTACCAGCCAGGTTGCCGTATGAAACAATGCCACCCGTCGCAAACGTCGTTCGTCGATACGCCGAAACCGAGTCATGATCTTCCCCCTCGCCGCCCGGCTGCGACAGGATGCAGCCGGCTTTGCCCAAAAACGGCAGGGTCTTCGTCGTCCGCAGGCAAGGAACAGCATCGGCCGTGACGGCCATGCCGCGCACGAGCATCTTCACCCGATCCTATGCTGCGCTAAACTGCGAAGCCCCTGTATCGACCATCGACACGGCCCCAGCCGGATCTGTCCGGTCTGTTCGGCATGCACGATCGATCGAATATGTCTTCCTGCGGAGGGATATTGTTATCTTATAGTTCCAATGCTGACCCATATTGGTAATGTCTGTCAACGTAAAATATGGGCTGCGAGCCGGAGTATTCCTTCGCCCGAAAGGTCGAACATTATCTCACAGCGTCAATAACTTGGTCCGCCCTGCGGCGTCCTTGCAACACACCTGGCCGATATTTGCGAACGACTTTCAAAACAAAGTCCACTGTGCTGCCGGGTCATGAACAGGATCACTCGATGGGTCCGACATGATCGGTCGTCCCGTGCGGAAACCAGCGAGGCTACTGGCGGGGGAGGATCGAACGGCTCGCACAAGAGGCGGCATGATCACCTGACTGCGCCCCCCTGCCGCGAGGCACGGCCATCACCCGCATGACCCGGCGACACAAACTGTCTCGGATTCTCAGAGCTTTGCTGGAAGGTAATGGCGGAGCGGGAGGGATTCGAACCCTCGATACGGTTTTGCCGTATACTCACTTTCCAGGCGAGCGCCTTCGACCACTCGGCCACCGCTCCGCATGAGTTCATGCCTGGAACACGCGCCCCTAATGCGCTTCGCGGCGGCGCGCAAGCGATTGCGTGGGGCGGCGGGCTCGTGCAGTCTTTGCGGCGATGACGATCGCGCTCTTTCTGGCCGCGCTGCTGGCGCAGGCTTCGCCCTCTCCCGCTCCCCCCGCGACGCAGGCCAGCGATCCGCTGCCCGGTGACTGGATCGCCGTGCCCGATGACGAAGTGCTGATCTTCACCCTGTCGAACGGGCGGACGGTGACGGTGCGGCTGGCCGCCGGGCAGGCGCCGGTCCATGTCGCCAATATCCGCGCACTGGCGCGGGCGCATTGGTGGGATGCGGGGACCAGCGTCTATCGCGTGCAGGAAAATTATGTCGCCCAATGGGGCGATGCGACCGAGAAGAAACCGCTGCCCTCCGGCATCGTCGCCAATCCCCCGGCCGAATATGTCCGCGCGGGCAACAGCGCGGTCGCGCGGCTGAGCCGGCCCGATCCCTATGCCGCCTGGGCGGGCTATAGCCGCGATGGCTGGCCGCTGGCGGGGGATGCGGCGTCGGAGTGGATTCCGCATTGCTATGGCATGGTCGGCGTGGCGCGCGATCTGGCGCCCAGCACCGGGACCGGGGCCGAGCTCTACACGATCATCGGCCACTCGCCGCGCGGGCTGGACCGCAATATCGCGGTGGCGGGGCGGGTGATCGACGGGATGGAGGCGCTGTCCACCCTGCCGCGCGGGACGGGCGATCTGGGCTTCTACAAGGACGAGGCCCAGCGCCTGCCGATCGTGTCGGCCCGGCTGGCGAGCGAACTGCCCGCCGCCCAGCGGCCGCATTACCAGTATCGCGAGACGGCTTCGCCTCGCTTTGCCGCCTGGATCAAGGGGCGGGAGAATCGGAAGAACGACTTCTTCACCGTGCCCGCGGGGGGCGTGGATATCTGCGCGGCCTTGCCGCCGGTTCGGAAGGCGCCTTGATCGGTTTGGGTTGAGGGGGTGGGCGTGGCCTTCGACTTCGCTCAGGCTGAACGGAGCGGGGGACAAGGACTTCCACAACCTCCGTTCAGCCTGAGCGAAGTCGAAGGCCAGGCTGCAAAGCGCCACGGGCAAAACGGGGCCGCTTACCGAGAAGCGGCCCCATCCGGCATCACGCCGCCTTCTTCCCCGGCTCGATCCGGTGGGCGACCAGATGATCCACCACCGCCGGATCGGCCAGCGTCGAGGTGTCGCCCAGCGCATCGACCTGATTCTCGGCGATCTTGCGCAGGATGCGGCGCATGATCTTGCCCGAACGGGTCTTGGGCAGAGCGGGCGCGAATTGCAGTGCGTCGGGGGTGGCGATCGGGCCGATCTCGCGGCGGACCCACTGGACCAGCTCGGCTCGCAGCGCCTCGTCCTCCTCGACGCCCGCGTTCAGCGTGACGAAGGCGTAGATGCCCTGCCCCTTCACGTCGTGCGGCATGCCGACCACCGCCGCCTCGGCGACCTTGGCGTGCGCGACCAGCGCGGACTCGACCTCGGCGGTGCCCATGCGGTGGCCCGAGACGTTGATGACGTCATCGACCCGGCCGGTGATCCAGTAATAGCCGTCCTCGTCGCGGCGGCATCCGTCGCCGGTGAAATATT
Source organism: Sphingomonas sp. NCPPB 2930 (assembly GCF_042867205.1). Classification (NCBI taxonomy): domain Bacteria; kingdom Pseudomonadati; phylum Pseudomonadota; class Alphaproteobacteria; order Sphingomonadales; family Sphingomonadaceae; genus Sphingomonas; species Sphingomonas sp. NCPPB 2930. Next base: position 44,050 of record NZ_JBHZQU010000011.1, read on the forward strand.
TGCCGGGATAGGTGGTGAAATAGGTCTGGAAGAAGCGGTCGTGATCGCCCCAGACGGTGCGCATCTGGCCGGGCCAGCTGTCGGCGATGACCAGATTGCCCTCGACCGCGCCGTCCAGCACCTTGCCCTCGGCATCGACGATCTGCGGCAGGATACCGGGCAGCGGCAGGGTGGCCGAGCCGGGCTTGAGCGCCACGGCGCCGGGAATCGGCGCGATCATGTGGCCGCCGGTCTCGGTCTGCCACCAGGTGTCGACGATCGGGCAGCGCCCCTCGCCCACGACATGATAATACCATTCCCAGGCTTCCGGGTTGATCGGCTCGCCGACCGAGCCCAGCACGCGCAAGGACGAGCGGTCGGTCTTCTTCACCCAGCCATCGCCCTCGCGCATCAGCGCGCGCAGCGCGGTCGGCGCGGCATAGAAGGTCGCGACCTGATATTTGTCGACGATCTGCCAGAAGCGGCTGAAATCGGGATAATTGGGCACGCCCTCATACATCAGGGTCGTCGCACCGTTGGCGAGCGCGCCATAGACGACATAGCTGTGCCCGGTGACCCAGCCGACATCGGCCGCGCACCAGAAGACCTCGCCCTCGCGATAATCGAACACATGCTGATGGGTATAGGACGCCCAGAGCAGATAGCCGCCGCTGCTGTGCAGCACGCCCTTGGGCTTGCCGGTCGAACCGCTGGTGTAGAGGATGAACAGCGGGTCCTCGGCCCCCATCGCCTCGGGCGGGCAGTCGGTCGCGGCGGCCTCGACCAGATCGCCATACCAGAGGTCGCGACCGTCCTTCATCGTCACATCGGCCCCGCTGTGGCGGACGACGACGACATGGTCGACCGCGACGCCGTCATGATCGAGCGCGGCGTCGACATTGGCCTTTAGCGGCACCGACTTGCCCCCGCGACAGCCGCCGTCCGCAGTGATGACGATGCGCGAGTCGCAATCGACGATCCGGTTGGCGAGGCTTTCGGGCGAGAAGCCGCCGAACACGATCGAGTGGATCGCCCCGATCCGCGCACAGGCGAGCATGGCGAACGCCGCCTCGGGAATCATCGGCAGATAGATGGTGACCCGGTCGCCCCTGGCCACACCCAGATCCTTCAGCGCATTGGCGAGGCGGCAGACCTGTTCATGGAGATCGCGATAGGTGATGCGGCGATCGGTGCCGGGCGTGTCGCCTTCCCACAGGATCGCGACCTGATCGGCGCGGGTGGCGAGGTGGCGGTCGATGCAATTGGCCGCGACGTTCAGCTGGCCGTCGGCGAACCAGTTGATGCGGAAATCGGCCTCGTCGAAACTGGTGTCCTTCACCGTCGCGAACGGCACGATCCAGTCGAGCCGCCTGGCCTGTTCGCCCCAATAGCCGTCGGGATCGCGCCGCGCCGCGTCATAGGCGGCGCGATAGGCGTCGGCATCCATCGACGCGCTGTCGGCCCATTCCGGCACCGGATGAAGATGTGCGGTCATGCCTGTCTCTCCTATTTTGACCGATCTTTAGCAGTCGAACATGGCAGATGCCTATCGGGTCCATGACAAAGTATGGCACGGCGGCGACGCGGCCCGATACCGGATCGCCCCCGGCTTTCGTGGCCAAGCGTAATCGGCGCCGCGACCGAAAAACAAGGGGATCGGCAAATGCTTTGCGAAGTCCCCGAATAAATTACATCCACACAGGGCAAGATATCGGCAATCCCTCTGTTCCTCGTGAAAAAGCAACGCTACAGCAGCTATTGCATTGTCTATGGAGGGAGGTGGACAGAGCATGGCCGCGACTGCCTATCACCCCATCGACATTCCCGCTGGATTCGCCGCTGTTCTGGCGCGGAACGGCGAGATGGGGCGGCTGATCGCGACATTCGACTGGGCCGCCACCCCGTTGGGGCCGATCGCCGCATGGCCGCAAAGCCGCCGGACCGCGATCGGCATCATGCTGGCCTCCACCATCCCGATGGCGACGATCTGGGGCCCGGAGGCGATCCTGATCTACAATGCCGGCTATGCCGAAATGGCGGGCGACCGGCATCCGGCGATCCTGGGCAGCCCGTTGATCCAGGCCTGGCCCGAGTCGTCGGCCTTCCATGCGGAGGTCGTCGCGGCGGGCCTGAGCGGCCGGGCGCTGGCCTTTCGCGACCAGGCGATGCTGCTGGGCCACCGGGACGCCCCCGCCCAGCATTGGCTGGACCTCGACTATATCCCGATCCCCGACGAGGACGGGGCCCCTGCGGGCATCATGGCGACCCTGATCGACAGCAGCACGCGGATGCGCGACCGCCAGGAGCGCGAGGCCGCCAGCGCCGCCGCGCGCGAGAGCGAGGGGCGGTTCCGCAACGTGGCGGATCACGCCCCGATCATCATGTGGCTGACCGATGCCGAGGGTCACTGCACCTATCTCAACCGCGCCTGGACCGCCCAGACGGGGCTGACGGTCGAGCAGGGCCTGGACTTTCAGTGGCTGAAGGCGCTGCATCCCGACGACCGCGCGGCGGTGGAGGGGGCGTTCCGCAGCGCGACGCAGGATCGGACGGCGTTCAGCCTGGAGTTCCGACTGCTCCGCGCCGATGGCGAACATCGCTGGGCGATGGTCACCGCCATTCCCCGGATCGACGACGACGGCACCTATATGGGCATGGTCGGATCGGTGTTCGACACCGACGAACGCCGCCGCGCAGAGGCGACGCTGCGCGATGTCAACGCCGTGCTGGAACGCCGCGTGGTCGAGGCGCTGGCCGAGCGCAAGCTGTTCGCCGACATCATCGATTCGACCGGCACGATGGTCCAGGTGCTGGGGTTCGACCACCGCTATCTGGCGATCAACCGCGCCGCCGCCGAGGATCTGGAGCGCATCTTCGGCACCCGCCCGCAGATCGGCCAGAACAAGAGCGATGCGATGGCCGCGCGTCCCGAAATCCTGTCGATCATGCGCGACTATTGGACCCGCGCGCTGGCGGGCGAGGATTTCTCCGTCATCCAGGCGCTGGAGGACATGGCCGGCGAGCGGCGGCATTACGAGCTGCGCTTCAGCCCGCTGATCGCGGCCGACGGCACGCCGATCGGCGCCTATCAGTTCGCCACCGACGTGTCCGAGCGGCTGGCCGCGCAGGAAAGGCTGGCCGATATGGAGGCGCAGCTGCGCCAGAGCCAGAAGATGGAGGCGGTCGGCCAGCTGACCGGCGGCATCGCGCACGACTTCAACAATCTGCTCCAGGTGGTGGTCGGCAATCTGGAGATGCTCGACCGCTTCCTGCCGATCGACGAGCATCCCCGCGCCAGGCGGGCGGCGACCAACGCGATGACCGGCGCGAAGCGGGCCGCGACGCTGACCCAGCGGCTGCTCGCCTTTTCGCGGCGGCAACCGCTGGCGCCGCAATCGGTGGACGCCGTCCGGCTGGTCGACGGGCTGTCCGACCTGCTGACCCGGACGCTGGGCGAACAGGTGTCGCTGGTGATCGAGGCCGCGCCCGACCTCTGGCCCGCCGAGGCGGACACCAACCAGTTGGAAAGCGCGATCCTGAACCTGGCGGTCAATGCGCGCGACGCGATGCCGCATGGCGGCACCCTGTCGATCACGCTGCGCAACGCCACGCTGGACGGGATGACGTCGATGGTCGCGGGGCCGGTCCCCTATCCCACCGATCCGGGCGATTATGTCGCGATCGACGTCAGCGACACCGGCATCGGCATGGACCGCGCGACGCTGGGTCGCGTGTTCGAGCCGTTCTTCACGACCAAGGAGGTGGGCAAGGGCACCGGGCTGGGCCTGTCGATGGTCTATGGCTTCGCCAAACAGTCGGGCGGTCAGGTGCAAATCGAATCGCGCCCCGGCCAGGGCACCTGCGTCTCGCTGTTCCTGCCGCGATTCTGTGGCGATGTCGCGTCGGTCGATGCGCCGCCCGCCCCCGCCATCCGCCCCGACCGCGGGTCCGAGACGATCCTGGTGGTCGAGGACGATCCCGATGTCCGCGCCTATTCGACCGAGGCATTGCGCGAACTGGGCTATGACGTGCTGGAGGCGGAGGATGGCGGCTCCGCGCTGGCGCTGCTCGACGCGCCGGAGGCGTCGCGGATCGCGCTGCTGTTTTCCGATGTGGTGCTGCCCGGCGGGATGACGGGCGCCGACCTGGCGTCGGCGGCGCGCTCGCTCCACCCCGATCTGAAGGTGCTGTTCACCACCGGCTATGCCCGCGACGTGATCGTCCATGGCGGGCGGCTGGACGCAGGCGTCGCGCTGATCACCAAGCCGTTCGACTTTGCCGATCTGGCGGCGCGCATCCGGGCAATGCTGGACGGATAGGCGAAGGCCGCGAGGGGGGAGATGGAGCCGGATGCACGATCACCCGGCTCCGATCCGGTCAGCCGTGGCAGGCGCAACCGGCATGGTCGCAGCCGGTACCGCCCGAATGATGCTGCGCGCAGGCATCGCTGCAGAAGGTGCGGCCTTCGGCCTCGACGGCCTTGCCGACGCTGACGATGCAGACGCAGTCGGTGCAGGCGCACTTCACTTGTTCGACGGTAACGGTCATTTCGACTTACTCCTCAAGGGCGTGATCGGGTTCGAGCACATGGTCCATCATGTTGGTCAGCATGGTGCGGATATGGCAGTCGGGCAGCTCGTAGAACACGTTCCGGCCCTGACGGCTCTGCTTGAGCAACCGTCCGGCCCGCAGCAGCCGCAGATGCTGCGAGACCAGGCTCTGGCTGATCCCCACTTCCTCGGTCAGATCGCCGACCGTGCGCGGACCGTCCAGGCATCCCACCACCAGCCGAAGCCGGTTGGGTTCGCCCAGCAGGCGGAACACGTCGGCGAGCAAAACGCCTTCATCCGGTGTCATGCAAACATCAACATATGAACACATCCTAATATATATACATCAATACTGATGTCAAGCGGGCGGCTTGGCAAGCATTTCCCATGGAACACAGGCTGTTGGTGAATCCGGGTGCGGGTCCGCCCCGGCATGGACGCTTCGCCGGGCGCGGTTCTCGTTCTGCACCCGATTCGATACGTTGCGCGTTGGGTGGCCGGGTCCGAAAGATCGGGGGCACGAAAGGACGGGGATGGCATCACGGTTTCGGCAATTCTGGAGCGAGGAGGAATGGTCCTTCGCGCCCCATGAACGGCCGACCATCCCCGGATCACCCGGCAATTTCAGCCACCCCAACCGACGCCGTATCGCCTATGGCCTGATCGCGGTGCTGATCGGACTGACCGGCGGGCTGGGCAATGCGCTGGTGTCGGTCAACACCCTGCAATTGCAGGGCGCATTGGGGCTGGACCCGACCGAGATCGCGTGGCTGCCCATCGTCTATGTGATGACCAACGCGTCGATCAACCTGTTGCTCATCAAGTTCCGCCAGCAATTCGGCCTGCGTCCCTTCGCGCTGCTGTTCGCGGGGCTCTATACCGTCCTGGCCTTCGGGCATCTGTTCGTGCGCGACTTCTCGACCGCGATCGCGGTGCGCGCGGCCAGCGGCATGGCGGCGGCGGCGCTGTCGTCGCTGGGCCTCTATTACATGATGCAGGCGCTGCCCGCGAAATGGCGGTTGAAGGCGATCGTGCTGGGCATCGGCGTGCCGCAATGCGCGACGCCGCTGGCGCGGCTCTTCTCGCCCGAGCTGCTCGCCATGTCGCAGTGGCGGACGCTCTATTTGTTCGAGTTCGGGCTGGCGGCGGTCAGCCTGGCGGCGATCATCGGCTTGCGCCTGCCACCCACCCAAAGGGTCAAGGCGTTCGAGCCGCTCGATTTCCTGACCTTCGCCCTCTATGCGCCCGCCATCGGGCTGTTCTGTGCGGTGCTGGGCCAGGGGCGGCTGGCCTGGTGGACGCAGGCGGCCTGGATCGGCTGGGCGCTGGCCTTCGCCATCCCGCTGCTCGCCGCCGCGCTGTGGATCGAGCATCACCGCACCAATCCGCTGCTCAACACGCGCTGGCTGGGATCGATGGACATCATCCGCTTCGCCATCGTCACGCTGATGGCGCGGATCGTCCTGTCCGAACAGAATTACGGCGCGGTCGGGCTGCTGACCACGCTGGGCCAGAATAACGACCAGTTCCGGACGCTGTTCACCATCGTCTTCGTCGCTTCGGTCGCGGGCGTGGTGGCGAGCGCGGTGACGCTGGACGTGACGCGGCTGACCCATCCGATCATGTTCGCCATCGGACTGGTTGCCATCGCCGCCTTTGCCGACAGCTTCTCGACCAACCTGACCCGCGCGCCCGAGCTCTACGCGACGCAGGCGCTGATCGCCTTTTCGACGACCTTCTTCCTCGGCCCGTCGCTGCTCTTCGGCATGACCCGCGCGCTGCAACAGGGGGCGGGCCATGTCATCAGCTTCATCGCGCTGTTCGGGATGCTCAATTCGGTCGGCAGCCTGGGTGGCACCGCGCTGCTCGGCACCTATCAGACCATCCGCGAAAAGGCGCACAGCGCCGCCATCGTCCAGAATATCGACCCCACCGACCCGCAGGTGACGCAGCGTATCGCGGCGGGCGGCGCGCGCGTGTCGGGGGTGGTCGGCGACCCAACGCTCGCCCGCGCCGAGGGCAGCGCGCTGCTGTCGCAGGCGGCCACGCGCGAGGCCAATATCCGCGCCTATAATGACGTCTTCCGGCTGGTCGCCGCGCTGGCGGCCGCCGTCACCCTCTTCCTCGCGCTGCTGACCTGGCGGCGCGCCCGCCGCGCCCGCGTCGCGGCCAGGGGACAGCCATGACCGACACCCGCTCGCCCGTATCGCCCACCCCCATGACCGAGCAGGCCGCCGCCGAGGCCGGGGTGCCGCCCCCCGCCCCGGCGCCCGTGCCCCCGCCCGCTCCGCCCCCCTCGTCCGCCTGGCGACCGCCTTCGGGCGGATGGCGTTCGCGCGCGCTGATCGCGCTGCTGGTCATCGGCGGCGTCGCGGCGGTGCTGGCGGCGTGGCGGCTGCCGCCCTTCGCAAGCGACACCCAGGCGACCGACAATGCCTATGTCCGCGGCCGCACCACGGTGATCGCGCCGCAGGTCAGCGGCTATGTCACCGCCGTACTGGTCAAGGATTTCGAGACGGTGCGCGCGGGCCAGCCGCTGGTGCGGATCGACGACCGCATCTATCGCCAGCGGGTCGATCAGGCGCGGGCGCAGGTCGCGGCGCAGGCGGCGACGCTGGCCAATAGCCGCCAGGCCCAGGCGTCGCGGGTCGCCAGCCTATCGGCGCAGGACGCCGCCGTCGCCAATGCCGAGGCGCAGCTGATGCGCGCACAGGCGGACATGGCGCGGGTCAACGACCTCGTCACCGACGGATCGGTCTCCTTGCGCGAACGCGACCAGACGCTGGCCGCGCTGCGCCAGGCCCAGGCCGGGTTGCGCCAGGCGCAGGCGGCGCGCGCCATCGCGCAACAGGATGTGCGCGCCGTCGTCGTCGGGCGCGGCGGGCAGCAGGCGGGCGTCTCGGGCGCCGAGGCCGCGCTCCGGCTGGCGCAGATCGACCTCGCCAACACCGTCATCCGCGCCCCCGAAAATGGCCGCCTGTCCGAAGTCGGCGTCCGGCTGGGCCAATATGTGACGGCGGGGTCGCAGCTCATGTTCCTGGTACCCCCCGAAACCTGGGTCATCGCCAACTTCAAGGAAGGCCAGACCGCGCGGATGGCGGTCGGACAGCCCGCCAGCTTCACCGTGGACGGGCTGAACAATGCGCGGCTGACCGGCCATGTCGAGCGCATCTCGCCCGCCGCCGGCTCCGAATTCGCGGTGCTGAAGTCGGACAATGCCACCGGCAACTTCACCAAGGTGCCGCAGCGTATCGCGGTGCGCATCCGCGTCGATCCGGGCCAGCCCCTCAGCCAGCGACTCCGCCCCGGCATGTCGGTACAGGCGCGGGTCGACACGTCGGGCGGGCCGGTGGTGCGATGAGGGCCGCGCCGCCCCTCGCCGCCGCGCTGATGCTGACCGCCTGTATCGGCCCGCGTCCCCAGGCCCCGGCGACCAGCGCGGTGGTCCCGCCCCCCGCCTGGCGCACCGCGCTCGGCCCCAACAGCCCGATCGCGGCGGACTGGTGGCAGGCGTTCGGCGATCCGCAGCTGACCGCGCTCGTCGCCCGCGCGCTGGCCGACAGCCCCGATCTGGGCAGCGCCGCCGCGCGGGTCGAGGAAGCGCGCGCGCAGGAACGACTGGCGCGTGCGCAGCTGTCGCCCAACGTCACGGCGGGCCTCCCGCTGAGCGAGGGACGCAGCGTCACCGCCTTCGGCACCGGGCTCGACCAGTTCGGCGCGCAGCCGCTGGTCCAGGCCAGCTATGACTTCGACCTGTTCGGCCGGTTGCGGAGCGCCCGCGCCGCCGCACGCGCGCAGCTGCTGGCGACCGAGGCGGCGCGCGACACCGTGCGGCTGGCGCTCGCCGCCGGGGTGGCCAGCGGCTATGTCTCCTTACGCGCGCTCGACCACCGGCTGCACATCGCCGAGGAGACGCTGGACGCGCGGACCGAGGCGCTGCGCATCGCGCGGCGGCGGGCGACGACCGGCTATACCTCCCACCTCGAACTGCGGCAGGCCGAGAGCGAGTTTCGCTCGACCCAGCAGCTGGTCGCCGCCGCGCGGCTGGCCGTCACGCGACAGGAAAATGCGCTGAGCGTACTGGTCGGCGGTACGCCGGGGCCGATCCCGCGCGGGCTGGCGATCGACCGGCTGGTCCGTCCCGCCATTCCCGACGGGCTGCCCGCCGACCTGCTGCGCCGCCGCCCCGACCTGTTCCAGGCCGAGCAGGCGCTGGTCGCCGCCGACCGCTCGCTCGACAGTGCGCGCGCGGCGATGCTGCCCAACCTGGGGCTGACGGGCACGGCGGGGGTGGTGCTGTCCAGCGCGCTGGCCGATCCGGTGACGATCTTCTCGATCGGGGGCAGCGTGCTCGCCCCGATCTTCGACGCAGGACGGCTGCGCGCCCAGGCGGATGCCAGCGCCGCGCGGCGCGACCAGGCCGCCTTCGCCTATCGCCGCACCGCGCTGACCGCGTTTCGCGAGGTGGACGACAGCCTCGCCTCGGTCCGCCGATCGGGCGAGCAGGCGGTGGCGCTCGCCGGACAGCGGGCCGCGCTGGCGGACGCGCTTCGCATCGCCTCCAACCGCTACCGCGCGGGCTATTCCTCCTATCTGGAACAGCTGGATGCGCAGCGCGGGCTGCTGAACGCCGAACTGGCGCTGGCCGAGGCGCAGGCCAGCCAGCTGACCGCCTATATCACGCTGTATCAGGCGATGGGCGGCGGCTGGTCGGACGCGGCGATCCGCGCGACCCGGCAATAGGGGCCGGGCCTTACGCGGTTGCCGCCATCGGTTTCGCGGGTCATGATCGGTCATGGAACGCAGGTCGGCGTGGCGCGCTAATGCCGCGAACCGATGGACCAATGGGAGATCCGATATGGGCGTGAATGTGATCTACAAGACCAGGGCGACGGCCACCGGCGGCCGCGACGGCGCGGCGCGGTCGGAGGACGGCTCGGTCGACGTCAAGCTGGTGGTCCCCAAGGAAATGGGCGGTCCGGGCGGCGATGGCGCCAATCCGGAAAAGCTGTTCGCCGCCGGATACTCGGCCTGTTTCCTGGGCGCGATGAAGGCGGTTTCGGGCAAGGAAGGCGTCAAGGTGCCGCAGGATGCCACCGTCACCGCCGAGGTCGGCTTCGGCCCGCGCGAGGAAGGCGGTTACGGCATTACCGTCGACCTGCTCGTCAACCTGCCCGGCGTCGAGCCCGCCGATGGCGAGCGGCTGATGCACGCGGCGCATCAGGTCTGCCCCTATTCCAACGCGACCCGCGGCAATGTGGATGTCGGCCTGACCCTCGCCTGAGCCCCGTTCGCCATCTCTATCCCAAGGCCCTTCGCCCCGGTGGCGGGGGGCCTTGGTCGTTTCACCCTTCCCTCTCGCCCCCTTTCGACAAGGACCAACCATGCCCCGCCCCGCCGGCACCGAATCCTTCACGCTCAACCAGACGATGCTGCGCATCCGCGATCCAAAGCCCTCGCTCGCCTTCTACCGGGACGTGCTAGGCATGACCCTGTTGCAGCAGCTCGATTTCGAGGAGATGCGCTTCTCGCTCTATTTCCTGGCCTATCTGGCCGATGGCGAAACCGTGCCCGAGGACCCCGCCGAGCGCGCGCGCTTCATCTTCAACCGCGAGACGACGCTCGAGCTGACGCACAATTGGGGAACCGAGTCGGACGCGGCGTTCCAGGGCTATCATGACGGCAATGCCGAACCGCGCGGCTTCGGCCATATCGGGATCAGCGTCGCCGATGTCGCCCAGGCCTGTGCACGATTCGAGTCGCTGGGCGTAACGTTCAAGAAGCGTCCCCAGGACGGCAAGATGAAGGATATCGCCTTCATCACCGATCCCGATGGCTATTGGATCGAAATCCTTTCTGCATCCGGAATGACGCGAACTCTTGATCCTAATCAATAATAGAGCGGATTGCTCCGGCTTTACTGACCATATCGAAACGGGATTTTTACCGGTCCTGTCCAATATGGCCATATAGGCCGGAGGAGCCGGGACAGGGCCCCTATCCTCCGTACCCCAGGCGCAGCTCCCTGCGCATGAGTTTTTGGAGGGTGTACCCCGATGTTGTCCTGGTTTGAAAAGACGGCGCCGATCCGTCTCAAGTTCGACGTGCTGACCATTGTCTATGGCGGGCTTGGTGCCGTCGGGCTGGGCGCGACCATCGCGGCGAATGGCGGCTTTTCGTTCACGCTGCCCGTCATCGCCGCGACTTTGGCGCTGGCCGCGTCGATCCTGGTGATGCGGATCAGCCGCAAGCTGATCTGCGATCCCTATGTCGGCTCGGTCGTCGCCATGGAGGCGCTGGCCGCGGGCGATGTCCATCGCGAGATCCGGTACACCGATTACCGCGACTGCATCGGGCGGATCGCCAAGGCCATGCAGGTCTTTCAGCGCAATGCCGCCAATGTCCAGCAGGCCGCCGAGGCGCAGCAGATCGTGGTCGGCGCGCTGGGCAAGGGGCTGGGCGAGCTGGCCGAGGGCAATCTGACCGTGGCGATCCAGGCGCCCTTCCCCGCCGATTACGAACGGCTGCGCAGCGACTTCAACCGCGCGGTCGAGGCGCTGTCGCGCGCGATGAGCGCGGTGACCGTGGCCACCCATGGCATCAATTCGGGCGCCAGCGACATCCGCCAGGCCTCCGACGACCTGTCGCAGCGCACCGAGCAGCAGGCCGCCAGCCTGGAGGAAACCGCCGCCGCGATGGACGAGATCAACTCGACCGTCCGCCAGACCGCGGAGGGCGCCACCCGTGCCAACCGCGCCGTCGCCGATGCCCGGATCGAGGCCGAACAATCGGGTGCCGTCGTCCGCCGCGCGGTCGAGGCCATGGCCGGGATCGAACGCGCGTCGACCGAAATCTCCGAGATCATCAGCGTCATCGACGGCATCGCCTTCCAGACCAACCTGCTGGCGCTGAACGCCGGGGTCGAGGCGGCGCGCGCGGGCGACGCGGGCAAGGGCTTCGCGGTCGTCGCGTCGGAAGTCCGCGCGCTGGCGCAGCGTTCGGCCGACGCGGCCAAGGACGTGAAGTCGCGCATCCTCGCCAGCTCCGAACAGGTCGAGGCGGGCGTCAGCCTGGTCAGCGAGACCGGCAAGGCGCTGGAGCGGATCATCGGCCAGATCGCCGAGATCAGCACGCTGGTTGAGAATATCGCCGGATCGGCGGAGAAACAGGCCAACGGGCTGCAGGAGGTCAACATCGCCGTGTCCGCGATGGACGGCGTGACCCAGCAGAATGCCGCGATGGTCGAACAGGCGACCGCCGCCGCCCGCTCGCTGGCGGTCGAGGCCGACAGCCTGGCCCGCGAGATCGCGCGCTTCCGGGTCAATGCCCATTCGGGCGAAGGCTTTGCGCCCCCGGCACCCGCGCCCCGGCCGCAGCCGCAACCCCAGCCGGTCCACCAGATGCAGGAACGCGCCGCCGCCGCCGGACGCCGCATCGTCCAGACGGCGCGCACGTCCGCCCCGTCCACCGGCAATGCCGCGCTGGCGGTCAACGAGGACGACTGGACCGAGTTCTGACCGGCGCGCGCCTGAATATGGCGCAACCCACGCTTTTTTAACGACCTCTGATCCATTCTGTCATCGAACCCCGCGTCTGGAGTCTTCCCGTGACCGCTCTGTCCCTCGCCCCCGTGCTCGACACCACCGCCGCCGCCCCGTTGCGCCAGGCGCTGCTCGATCTGATCGCATCGGGCGATGCCATCGCGCTCGACGGCGCACAGGTGACCCAGGCGGGGCAGGCCTGCCTCCAGGTGCTGGCCAGCGCGCAGGCGATGGCGGCCTCGATCCGGACCGACTTCGAACTCCAGAACCCCTCCGAAGCGCTGGCTTCGATGATCGCACTGGCGGGGCTCGACACCCTCGTCGCCGCTGCCTGAAAGGCCCGACTCGATGAATCTCGATGAGATCCAGCAGATCTTCTTCCAGGAATGCGAAGAAGGCCTCGGCGCGCTGGAAACCGCCTTTGCCGATCTGAAGCGCGGCCGTCACGACGACGAGACGATCAACACCGTCTTTCGCGCGGTCCACTCGATCAAGGGCGGCGCGGGCGCCTTCGGGCATGAACGGCTCCAGCATTTCTCGCACCATTACGAGACGGTGCTCGACCTGATCCGCAACGGCACCCTGCCGCTGGGCGAGTCGCTGATCGACCTGATCGTCGCCGCGTTCGACACGCTGGCCGACCATGTCGCCGCCGCGCGCGGCGAGGGCGGCGTGCCCGCCGACGAGGCGATGCTGGAACGGCTGGACGCCGCCGCAAAGGGCGAGATCGCCAGCAGCGCGGCCGAGCCGGTGATCGAGCCGGCCGCCGCCCCCGAGTCGCCCGCCGCCGCCGCCGCACTGGACGATTTCGACGCGCTGTTCGCGATGCTGGAGGAGCCCGCCGCCCCGGTCGAGGCGGCTGCCCCCGAGTGGATCGTCACCGTCTATCCCGGCCCGCGCGCCTTCGACCACGGGGCCGAGCCGATGCTCGCGCTGCGTGAACTGGCGCGCATGGGCGGCCGCACCCTGTCCGCCGACCTGTCCGAGCTGCCGCTGCTCGACGGAATGGATGCCGAGCGCGCCTATATCGGCGTCACCATGGCGCTGCCCGGCGCGATCGACGAGGACGACATCCGCGCGGTATTCGACTTTGCCGATCCGCAATGCCGCCTGACCGTCACCCGCAGCGACGCCGTATCGGCCGAGCCCGAAGCGGTCGCCGAACCCGTGGACGCGCCCGAACCGCTCCCCATCGCCCCGGTCGAGGCGGCCGCCCCCGCAAAGCCGGTCGTGATCGAGCCCGCCGCGCCGGTGGTGGTCGCCGCCCCCGCCGCCCCGCCGCCGCCCGAGGCCGCCCCCGTCGTGTCGGTGACCGAGGCCGCCAACAGCCCGCGCGTCGCCGCCGCCGCCGCACAGACGATCCGCGTCGATCTCGACAAGCTGGACCGGCTGGTCAATCTGGTCGGCGAGTTGGTCATCACCCAGGCGATGCTGGCGCAGCGCCTGTCCGAGAACGACATGGGTTCGATCTCCGAACTCTCCGATCTCGACCACCTGACGCGCGAGCTTCAGGACTCGACCATGGCGATCCGCGCGCAGCCGATGAAGACGGTGTTCAGCCGCGTGCCGCGCATCATCCGCGAACTCGAAGTCGAAACCGGCAAGCGCGTCCGCCTGGAGGTGGAGGGCGAGATGACCGAGGTCGACAAGACCGTGGTCGAGCGTATCGGCGAGCCGCTGACCCATCTGATCCGCAACGCCGTCGACCATGGCCTGGAAACCCCGGCAGACCGCAAGGCGCTGGGCAAGGACAGCGAGGGCGTGGTCACGCTGTCGGCCGCGCACCAGTCGGGCCGGATCGTCATCACGGTGGCCGATGACGGGCGCGGCATCGACCGCGCGCGGGTCAAGGCCAAGGCGATCGAGCGCGGCATCATCGCCCCCGATGCGCAGCTGTCCGAGGAAGAGATCGACAATCTGATCTTCGCCCCCGGCTTCTCGACCGCTGCCGTCGTCTCCAACATCTCCGGGCGCGGCGTCGGCATGGACGTGGTGCGCAAGAACATCCAGGCGCTGGGCGGGCGCATCGGCATCCAGTCCGAACTGGGCAAGGGGTCGAGCTTCTCGCTCAGCCTGCCGCTGACGCTGGCGGTGCTGGACGGCATGATCGTCACGGTCGGCGACCAGACCTTCGTCATCCCGCTGACCCATATCGTCGAAAGCCTGCGTCCCGGTGTGGACGAGGTCCATTTCGTCGGCGGCCAGTCGCCGCTGCTCGACGTGCGCGGCACCTATGTCCCGGTCCACCGCGTCGGCGAACAGCTGGGCGTGGGCGGCGCGACGCGGCAGCCCGAGGATGCGGTGCTGATCGTGGTCGAAAGCGACCAGGGCCAGGCCGTGCTGATGGTCGATTCGATCCAGGACCAGCGCCAGGTCGTCGTGAAGAGCCTGGAGGCCAATTACCGCGCCATCCATGGCCTGGCGGGCGCCACCATCCTGGGCGATGGCCGGGTCGCGCTGATCCTCGACGTCGATGCGCTGATCGGCCGCTGGCGGCGCGACGGGCGCAGCTCGGGCGCCTTCATCGAAGACCTGGCCGCGTGAACGCCTTCGCCGCCCTTCCCGAACGCGAGATGGAGTTCGCCTTCTCGGCGGCCGACCATCGCGCGATCGCGGATCTGATCTATGCCGAATCGGGCATCCTGCTGCCCGATACCAAGGCCAAGCTGATCTATGGGCGGCTGGCGCGGCGGTTGCGCGCCTGTGGGCTGTCGACCTTCCCCGACTATCTGGCGCTGGTCGCCAGCGATGCCGGGGAACGGGCCCGCGCGGTCGATGCGCTGACCACCAACCACACCGCCTTCTTTCGCGAAAATCATCATTTCGAGCATTTCCGGGAATCGCTCTGGCCGGGCTTTGCCGAACGGCTGGCCTCGGGCGGACGCGTGCGCGTCTGGTCGGCCGCCTGTTCCAGCGGCGAGGAACCCTATTCGCTGATGATGACGATCCTGGGCACCGACACCCGCGCCGCCGACAAGCTGGCGCGGCAGGATTTCCGGGTGCTGGCGACCGACCTGTCGCCCAGCGTCATCGCGACCGCGCGCGCGGGCCGCTATCCGCTCGACACGACGCGCGCCATGCCCGCCGCGATGCGATCGGCTTGGTGCCGCCGGGTCGGCGAGATGGACGAATTGTCGCCCGGCTTGCGCGAACCGATCGCGTTCCGCGAGCTCAACCTGCTCCGCAAATGGCCGATGCGGCGGCCATTCGATGTGATCTTCTGCCGCAACGTCATGATTTATTTCGACGAACCGACCAAGGCCCAACTGCTTGCCCGCTTTGCCGACCAGCTGGTCGACGGCGGCATCCTCTACATTGGTCACGCCGAACGCATCCCGCCGGAAGTAGCGGCGCGCTTTCACTGCATCGGTCGCACCGCTTTCCAGAAAGTATCCTGATGGCCGTACGTACATTGATTGTCGACGACTCCCCCACCATGCGCGCCTTGATCGCGGGGATGCTCAGCCGCGACCCCGATATCGAAGTGGTCGGCGCGGCCAACGGACCGCACCAGGCGCGCGAGATGATCAAGGCGCTGGACCCGGACGTCATCACGCTGGACGTCGAGATGCCCGACATGAACGGGCTCGACTTCCTCGAGCGGGTCATGCGGCTGCGTCCGATGCCGGTGGTCATGCTCTCGACGCTGACCCAGGCGGGCGCGGACACCACCATCCGCGCGCTGGAGCTGGGCGCGGTCGAATGCTGCGCCAAGCCCGCGACCAACTGCGTCGATCCGCGCATCGCCGAAAGCGTCAAGGCCGCCGCGAGCAGCCGCCGCATCCGCGTGCGCGACATGACGCCTGCCGCGCCGGTGCCGATGGCCGATTTCAAGCCGATCCCCGGCTCGCTGATCGCGATCGGCGCGTCGACCGGCGGGGTCGAGGCGCTGATCCAGGTGCTGAGCGGCTTTCCCGCCAACTGCCCGCCGACCGTCATCGTGCAGCATATGCCCGCGACCTTCACGACCAGCTTCGCCGCCCGGCTCGACCGGCTGTCCAAGCCGACCGTGGCGGAGGCGCGCCACGGCCAGCCGCTGCTACCCGGCCATGTCTATCTCGCGCCCGGCGGCACCCATCACATGGAGGTCGGCGGCACCGAGGGCCAGTATCGCGCCCGCCTGATCCCCGACGATCCGACCAGCGGCCACCGCCCCTCGGTCGACCGCCTGTTCCACAGCGTCGCCAAGAATGTCGGCACCAAGGCGGTCGGCGCGATCCTGACCGGCATGGGCCGCGACGGTGCCGACGGCCTGCTCGCGATGCGCGGCAAGGGCTGTTTCACCGTCGGCCAGGACCGTGACAGCTGCGTCGTCTATGGCATGCCCGGCGTCGCGCAGGAGGTGGGTGCGGTGACCAAGCAATTGACGCTGACGCGTATCGCGCCCGCGCTGATCGACCGGTGCCGGGCGTGATCGTCGCCATGGCCCAGTCCTTTCCGCCGCCGCCGCCGTTCACCCGGCTGGCGCATCGCGACGGTCTTCGCCGGATCAACGTGATCCAGGGGGAAACCCGCGTCAGCCAGGACAAGGAGGTCGTGCTGACCACCGTGCTGGGCAGCTGCATCTCGGCCTGCCTGTACGATCCGGTCGCGGGAATCGGCGGTCTGAACCATTTTTTGCTCGCCGAACCGGGTGCCGCGGAAACCGATCCTAAATCCATGCAGCGCTATGGCGTCTATGCGATGGAAGTTCTGATCAACGCGATGATGGCGCTCGGCGCCCAGCGGCACAGCCTGAAGGCCCGGCTGTTCGGCGGGGCGATGATGCGCGACGGGTTCCGCGACATCGGCACCGCCAATGCGCAGTTCGCCCGCCGTTTCCTGGCGGACGAGCGGATCGCGCTGGTCGGCGAGGATGTCGGCGGGATCAGCGCGCGTCGCGTCGAGTTCCGCCCCGCGCTGGGCCTGGCCCGTTGCCGCCATGTGACGGACACGGCGGTTCCGGCACCGCGCGCCGCACGCCCCGCTCCACCACCCCCACCCGCCGCGACCGGCGACGTGGAATTCTTCTGATGACTCTCGATACCTCCATGAAAGGCCCATTCGTGTCCCAACTCATCATGACCGTGGACGATTCGCCCAGCATGAGAATGCTTCTGCGCGCCGCGCTCACCGATATGGGATATCGGGTGCTCGAGGCCGAGGACGGCGTTCATGCGCTCGACACGCTGGACGGAGTCACCGCCGACACCGCGCCCGATCTGGTCATCACCGACATCAACATGCCCCGTATGGACGGTTTCGGCCTGATCGAGGCGCTGCGCCGCCAGCCCGGCCACCGCAACCTGCCGATCCTGGTGCTGACCACCGAAAGCTCCGACGAGAAGAAGGCCCGCGCGCGCGAAGCGGGGGCGACCGGCTGGATCGTCAAGCCCTTCAACCCCGAAAAGCTCGCCGCGGCCATCCGCCGCGTGCTGCACTGATCCCCTGATCCCGAGGAACCCGACCATGTCGCGTCAGCTCATCACCTTCCAGCTCGGCGACCAGATACTGGGCGTCGACATCATGGCCATCCGCGAGATTCGCGCCTGGTCGCCCGCGACCCCGCTGCCCAACGTGCCCGCGCATGTACGCGGCGTGGTGAACCTGCGCGGCGTGGTCCTGCCGGTCCTCGACCTGCGGCACCGGCTGGGCTGGGGCGTGACCGATCCGAGCGCCCGGCACGTCATCATCGTGGTGCGGATCGGCGAGCAGCTCCAGGGCCTGATCGTCGATGCGGTCAACGACATCGTGACCATCCCGCCCGAGGCGATGCAGCCCCTGCCCGACATGGGCGAGGCGACGGCGGCGCATTATCTGGAAGGGCTGGCCACGATCGAACAGCGGCTGATCCTGATCCTGGCGCTCGACCGCCTGTCCGATAGCGTTTCGTTAACCGCCGAAGCCGCATAAATCCCTGGTTTCTGGATGATAGCGGCGGATCCGTTGGAAGGTATTGGGTAATGGCGGACGTTAAGGTTCTTGTCGTCGACGACTCGCTGACGATGCGGGTTCTGATCTCGGGCGCGCTGGAGCGGATCAAGGGCGTGACCGTGGTCGGTGCGGCCGACGGTGCGCAGGAAGCGCGCAAGATGGTCGACCAGTATCGGCCCGAGGTGATGACGCTCGACGTCGAGATGCCGGGCATGAGCGGGCTGGACTATCTGGCCGAGATCATGACGGAACGGCCGATGCCGGTCATCATGTTCTCGACCCGGACCGCCGCGGGCGCCGCCGAATCGGTCGAGGCGCTGCGGCTGGGTGCGATCGACTGTTTCCCCAAGCCCAAGGTCGCGGTGCAGGCCGAACTGGACGACATCATCGGCAAGCTGGGCAAGCGGATCAAGTCGGCGCGCAACGCCGATCTGAAGCGCGCCAAGGCGGGCAAGCTCGCCGCCGCGCGCAAGGCCCCCGCCGCCGACATGAACTGGAACGGCCGCCTGCTGGCGATCGGCGCGGATGCCGCGAACACCCAGGCGCTGTTCGACCTGTTCCAGACCTTCCCCGCCAACTGCCCGCCGACCCTGGTCGTGCAGCAGATGAGCCCCGGCCTGCTCGGTCCGATGATCGAGCAGCTGCGCGAACAGATCGCGCCCAAGGTCGTCGAGGCGACCGACGGCATGAAGGTGGAACAGGGCACCATCTATTTCGCGCCGCAGGGCGAGACGCACATGGTCGTGGACAGCTGGCCCGAAGGCTCCATCCGCCTGCTCGCGCGCGAGCCGGTGGCGGGCGAGCGGCCCTCCATCTCGCTGCTGTTCGCCTCGGTCGCCAAGGCGGCGGGGAGCAACAGCCTGGGCGTGCTGGTCGCGCTGGACGACGAGGACGGCGCGGCGGGCCTGCGCGCGATGATGGCGGGCGGGGCCTATGCCATCGGGCGCAACGGCACCGACTTCACCTTGTCCAAGGGCATGGCGTCGCAGCCGATCGCGGGCGACGCGATCGCCGCCAACATCCTCAAGCTCTGTAGCAAGTGACCATGGTCGCGCACGATCCCATGCCGGGAATGGAGCGCGAGCTGGCGCTGGCGCTGGCCGAGGAGCTGGTCGACCTGACCCGCTCCCTGGCCGAGCTGGCCTATGACCTGGGCAGCGACAGCGACACGCTGCGCCGCCACATGGTCAGCATCCAGTCGGTCGACCGGATCACCCAGACCCAGCTCGCCATCGCCGACATCCTGCGATCCGACGCGCCGGTGGCCGCGCGGATCGAGGGGGTCACGCTGGAAACGCTGGCGGATCGCCTGCGCGAACGGACCGCGCGCGCCGCCTGACCCCTTACCCGACCCGCCGGGCGATCAGCGCGCGGCCATACGCTCGATCAGCGGGCGCATGCTGCCCAGCCATTGCTGCATCCCGGTGCGGGCCTGCTCGCTCAGGCTCAACAGCGTCAGCCGACGATCGGTCGGATGCGGCGCATTCTCGAACATCCCCATCGACAACAGCATGTTGATCCAGCGGACCGCCGTGGTGCGCGGCACGCCCGAGGCGCGATAACAGGCGCTGGTCTCCACCTGTCGCCCCTCCTCTTCCTCGAGAAAGACGAAGAGCAGCATGTCGAACGCCGGATCGGCGAACAGCGACGAATCGAAGAAGCGCCCGATCCCCTCGCGCGCAGAGCGGACCACCCGCCCGATCTCGACCGGCGTGATGCGCGCCTCCGCCTCGGAGCGGACCAGGGTTTCCACCGCCTCCAGCTCGGCACGGATTCGCCGCAGCCTGTCGTCGATCCCCTCGGACACAGGTTCCGCCCCGATATCGAAGCGGTCGCTCATGACCTGCATTCCCCAGCCCATTCCATCGATCCCCCAAACCGTCCTTGCGGCGCGTCGCGATATATTCCGGTTATGCCGCGGTGCCGCAATTCATGAACGGAAAGATGTCAGCTAATCTGCCCTAAGTTAATCAGAAACTTGTCCGCAAAGGGGCGAATTTGCTCCCGCTTCGGAGCGATCGGCGCGGGAGAGTCCGTCGGAAACGCGCTGGAGGCGCGTCTGGGCGGTACCGGCCCGCTCCCCCACCCGGCCTTCCACAGAATATCCTGGATGGGAGGCCGGGTGGGGGAACGGGCCGGTGCCGCTGAAACGTCAGAAGAACAGCTTGCGCACCGACAGGCGGACGGTGCGACCGAGCGGATCGAGATAGCCCGGCTGATAGCCGATCGGCACCGTGCCGGTCGAATCGGTCACCCGCTGGCGCTGGTTGAACAGATTGTCGACCGACAGGCTGACCCGCATGCCCCGGACCCAGGGATGCGCGCGGACCAGATCGAGCCGCTGGCCCAGATCGGCGAACAGGCGGAAATCGACCGTCGCCAGGCTGCCGAAGTCGAGCGCCTGCGGATTGGCCGCCGTGCCGCCATTGACCCGCGTCGCGCTGCGCCAGTTGCCCGAGAAACGCAGGCCCAGCCCGTTATTGTTATAGCCCGCCTGCGCCTCCAGCTGGTGGCGCGAGCTGCCGCCGCTCGACCCGACCGCGTCGCCGCGCAACAGGTCGAGGACGGGGCCGCCATCGGCGACGGTGACACGGTCGGCGAAGGTCCAGGTGTGATAGAGCGCGAATTGCACGCGGCCACCGCCACGACCGCCGCCAAAGCCGCCGCCGCCGCGAAAACCGCCACCGCCGCCCGGCCCGCGATCCGGTCCGGCACCACCGGGGCCGCCGGGGCCACCGGGGCCACCGGGGCCTCCGGGACCACCGGGGCCGCCGCCCGGTCCACCGCCGGGTCCCTCCCCACGTGGACCGTCCGGTCCGCCGGGGCCACCGCGCGCGCCGGGGAAAGTCATCCCCGCAAAGGGATTGGGGCCGGTCCCGGCACGGAACGCCTCCAGCTCCTTCTGGATCTTGGACTTGATCGGCTTGGAGAAGTTGATCCCCCAGCGCAGCTGCGACCGCTCGGTCCGCGCGAAGTTGATCGGGCGCGAATCGACGCGCAGCAGATTGCCCGCCGCATCGCGGGTGAACCGGTCGGGAAAGGCCGCCTCGATCGCGGCGGTAGGCGTCGGGAAGGACGCGATCGGATCGTCGGTCGAGATGCGGAAATAATTGGCGGTCAGGTTGATGTCGCGGTCGTTCCACGGCTTCACCGTCGCGCCCAGCTTCATGACATGGCGATTGTCCGCGACCAGCGCGGGGTTGCCGCCGCTGACCGACGTCACCGTCGCGGTCGTGCCGCTGACATAGTCGAACAGCCGGACATTGGGGGTGGTGATCGTCGGATTGCCCAGCTGCTGTGGGGTGGGCGCATCCTCCTGATCGGTCCAGGACGCGATGAAGCGCACCCCCTCCAGCGGCGACCAGTTCGCGCCGTAACCGACCGTGGTCAGCGTGCCGAAGTCTGACAGATGATCCGCCCCGCCATTGACGTTCAGCGACAGGTCGCCGATCGCGCTCAGGATGCCGCGATCGCGATTGGCGATGGGGAAGTCGAGATTGACCTGCCCGTTGACGATGTCGCGCGACACCTCGCCGGTCTGGACGGTGCCGAACCGGGTCGAACGGCTGGAGAAATCATTGGTCTCGCCGCCCAGCTTGACGCTGGCCTGCACGTCGCCCGCAGGCAGCGCGAAGACCCGGCCGTTGAGCAGCGCGTCGATCTCACCGGTCGAGGAGGTGGACCGCGCATAGTTGCGCGCCGCCAGCCCCAGCCCGTCGAGCGGCCCGAAGGGGTTGGCGGTCGGATCGCCCGCATTCAACCGCGCCTGAAGCCCCGTCACGTCCAGCCCGGTGTCGGTGGCGACACGGCTTTCGGTCCGGTCATAGGCGCCGGTCAGCGACCAGCGCCACCGGCCCAGATCGCCGTTGAACACGGTGCCCAGATGCGCGGTCAGCCCGGTATTGTCCTGGACCAGCGGGCCATAGGCATCGCTCAACCGGCTGATCGTCGCATTGGTCGACAGCGGGGAGTAAGGATTGCCCGCCGGCAGCGTCAGGCTGGCCGAGGGCAGGCCGTTCCAGCTGTTGCTCTGCGTCGTCTCCAGCTGCGCGTTGAACGAGGCCGCGACCTTGTCGAAGATGTTGCGCGCATAGACGATGTTCGCACCGAACTGGCGCTGCGCCGATTGCAGCGTGCGATAGGGGGTGACGTCGGTGCTGTTGGCCGGGCTTGCCGCCAGCTGCGCCAGCGTCGGCGCAGCGGTCAGCCCGGTGGGGATGCCGACCACGCTGGGCGTCCGGCCGGTCAGCGCGACCAGCGCCGGATCGCTGCTGATCAGATTGCCGCCCAGCGCGGCGTTGCTCGCGGGGGCGGTGATATCGCGCTCGGCCTCGGTCAGCCGCGACGTTTCCTGATAATCGGCATGGATGCTCAGCCGCTTGTCGCGCCGGATGGCCAGCCAGTCGAGCCGCCCCTGCCCCTGGGCCGAGCCGCCCTCGGTCGGAGCCAGCGCGATCGCCTCGGCCGCCAGCGATCGGAAGCGCGGGCGCAGGACGAAGTTCACGACCTTCTGGTCGGGGCGATAGCCGAATTTGAGCGACACTTCCTCGGGCAGGATGTCGACGCGCAGGATCGCCTCGGTCGGCAGGTCGCGAATCTCCTGAAAGCCCGCGATGCGCCGCCCGTTGAGCAGGATCACCGGCGACCCGCCGCGCCCGCTGGTCGTCTGCGGCGCGAGTTCGGTCAGCAGGTCGGCGACGCTCGACACGCCATAGCTGCGGATGTCGGCGGGGCTCAGCTGCTGGTCGGGGGGGATGTCGCCCGGCACGGTGCCCGGCGGGCGGCGGCCGTTGACGACGACGTCGCCCTCGCCGCCTTCCTCCTCTTCGGCCTCCGCCTGCGGGGCCTGGGCGCCCGAGGTCCGGCCCTGGGGCTTCTCCGCCTGCGGAGCGGTGGCGGCCGGGGCGGCGGCCGCATTTCCGATAGCCGCGTTTCCGGTAGTCGGGGCGGGTGTCGCGGCGGTCGGACCTTGCGGCGTCGCGGCCTCCTGCGCCTGTGCGATCGCCGGCATGGCACTCGCCAGCATCAAACCCGCCCAAAGCCGCATCGTTCGCCCTTTTCCCAAATCCTGTCGTTGGGCGTTAGGACGCAAATGTCGCACAAATGTGCCGCCCGCGACGACAAATGTCGCAGGGATGCGGAGCGATGGTCATTCCTCCCCTTGCGGGGAGGAACGGGTCAGCCCGCGAACGCCTTTTCGATCACATAGGCGCCCGGCTGCGCGTTCGAGCCTTCGGGGAAGCCCATGGCCTCGAACCTGGCGCCCAGCGACTTGATCATCTCCATGCTGCCGCACATCATGATCCGGTCGGTTTCGGGATTGAAGCCGTGCGCGCTGGGGAGCCCGGCGAACAAGCGACCATCGTCGATCAGCGCGTCGATGCGGCCGGTGGTGTGGAACGGCTCGCGCGTGACGGTCGGGACGTAATGGAACTTCTCCGCCGCGACCTCGCCCACCAGGGGATCCTCGGCCAGCTTGCCCGCCAGCTCGTCGTGGAAGGCCAGGTCGCTGACCCGGCGGACCGAGTGGACGATCACCACCTCGTCGAACATGTCATAGATGTCCGGATCGCGCGCGACCGACAGGAAGGGGGCCAGGCCCGTGCCGGTCGACAGCATGAACAGCCGCTTGCCCGGCAGCAGCGCATCGGCGACCAGCGTACCGGTGGGCTTGCGGCCCAGATAGATATGGTCGCCCGGCTGCACCTTTTGCAGCTTGCTGGTCAGGGGGCCGTCCTCGACCTTGATCGACAGGAAGTCGAGCTTCTCGTCATAGGAGGGGCTGGCGACCGAATAGGCGCGGAGCAGCGGCTTGCCGTTGTCGCCCTGCAACCCGATCATCACGAATTCGCCCGAACGGAAGCGGAAGCTGTCGGGGCGCGAGATCGCGAAGGAGAAGAGATGCTCGTTCCAGTGATGGACGCTCTGAACCGTCTCGACGCTCAGCGCCGCGGTCGGGGTCAGTTCGGGCAGAACAGTATCGGTCGACAAACCACGCACTCCTTGGGGCCCGCCCCGCGCCACCGGTCGATCGGCGGGCGGGCGAACAGTCAGTTTCGATGAATCGGATGCGCCCTTACCAAGAATAGCGCAGGCTGCCTACAAAGGTCCGCGATGCCCCGTAATAGCAGCCATTGTTGAAGAAACAGCTGGTGATGTGGCGCTTGTCGAACAGATTGGCGACATTGGCGGTCAGGCTCAGCCCCTCCATCGCCGGGCTGACCCGGCCCAGGTCATAGCCCAGCATCAGGTCGGCCAGCCAGTAATCAGGCGACTGGAAACGGCGGACGACGGTCTTCCCGGCCGCGACGGTGGTCGCCGTCCCGTCCGATTCCCCGACATAGCGCAGGCCCGCCCCGATGCTCAGCCCGCCCGGCGCGCCCGCGATACCCGCCTTGCCCAGATCATAGGACAGGAAGCTCGACGCGCTCCATTGCGGCACGCCCAGCGGCCGGGTGCCGGTGACACCGCTCAGCTGGTCGCCGGTGCCGACCACCCGCGTCCCCTGCGTCACGCGCGGATCGGTATAGGTCGCCGCCACCGTCACGTCGAAACCGGGGGCCAGCGTGCCGCGCCCGTCCAGCTCGATCCCGCGGATCGCGACCTCGCCGATCTGCACCTGCGAATTGGTCGGGATATTGCCGGTACCCGCGTTCGGATCGGCGACCGGCACGTTGCGGCGACGCAGGTCGAAGGCCGACAGGGTGAACAGCGCGGTCGTGCCGCGTGGCTGGTATTTCAGCCCCGCCTCATATTGGCGGCCCGTGACGGGGGTGAAGTTGCGCCCGTCCCAGGTGCTGCCCGTCTGCGGCTCGAAACTCTCCGAATAGCTGGCAAAGGGGGCCAGCCCGAACCGGGTCTCGTACAGCGCGCCCAGCCGGGTGGTGAAGGCGGTCTGGTTCAGGCGGGAGACCGCGTTGGTGTTCAGATTCTGCGTCGTCTGGTTGTAGCTGTCCCAGCGCCCGCTGGCGATCAGTTGCAGCCCGCCGATCGCGATCTGGTCCTGCAGATAGAGGCCGACCTGATCGCGCTTGGTGTAATTGTGCGTCTGGGTGAGCGGGAAGCTGGGCAGCGGCACGCCGTAGACGGGGGCGAACAGGCTGAGGTTGGGGATGTTGAACACCGGGTTCGCGTTCGTGCCGGTGTAGAAGGCCTGATAATTCTCGCCGCGATTATGCTGCCAGTCGACGCCGCCCAGGATGGTGTGCCGGACCGGCCCGGTATCGAGCTTGCCGACCAGGTGATTGTCGACGGTGAAGGTCTGGAACGCCTCGTCCGACCCGCCGCCGCCGCGTTGCAGGGTGGAGAGGTCGCTGTTCGCATTGGCGCCGGTGCCGCGCGTCAGGAAGCCCGATCCATAGATCTGTCGGTAATGCAGCCCGATCGCCAGATAGCGCGCGTTCGTCGTCCAGCTCAGCCGGTCGTTCAGGTCGTGGCGGAACAGGATCGTCGCCGATTTCTGCGTCCGGTCGAACGCCTCATAGGAGGGCTCCGACGTGTTGAAATCGACCGGCAGCACCCCGAACGGATTGGGCAGCGCCGAGCCATAGACGGGCACGCCGCTATACGACCCCGATTCGGGATCGCGCTGATAGTTGAGGATCAGCGTGACGCTGGTCGCCTTATCGGGCGCGAAGGTCAGCATCGGCCGCGCATAGTAACGGCGATTGGCGGTGGATCGGATGAAGCCGTCCGATTCCTCGGCCCCCGCGATCATCCGGAACAGCCAGCGATTGTCGGCGTCGAGCGGCTGGTTCACGTCGATGCTGGAGCGCAGCAGCGCGTAATTGCCCGCCGCCAGCTCGATCCGGCCGCCCGCCCCGGCATAGGGCAGCTTGCTGGTCAGGTTGATCAGCCCGCCCGGCGTGCCCGAGCCATAGGTGACGCCCGCCGGGCCCTTCACCACATCGACCGATTCGACCAGGTGAAAATCGACCTGCGGAATGGCATAGACGCCGCCCAGCAGGCGCATCCCGTCCATGAACACGCCCGGCGAAAAGCCGCGCAGATAGAGCTGGTCGTACCGGGTCGCGACATTGCCGCGCTGGTTGGGGGCGACCCCCGCGACATAGCCCAGCGCCTGATTGATCGACAGCGCGTTGCGCCGGGTCAGTTCCCCCTGGTCGATGACCGTGATGCTCTGCGCCGTGGCGATCAGCGGAATGTCGGTCTTGGTGCCCGAGGCCGCGCTCTTCTTCTCGCGCTGTCCCTCGACCACGATCTCCTCGTTGCGCAGCCGTTGGGGATCGTCGTCCCCCGGACTGGGCGCGGCGATGGCCGGTGTGGCGATGGCGGGCCCGGCGACGCCGACAAGGGCGCCCGTGGCGCAGGCCGCCAGCCATGCCGCACGAAATCCCCGCATGATATTTTCCTTAACCGCTATTGATAGTGACTCTCAAATGCTGCTAAAGCGATGACATCGAGATGACAAGGGGAAAGCGCGGGTGGCGTCACGCCAGGCCATGGACGGACAGGCTCCTTCGGGGTGGCGCGGTGGCGTCGCCATGGGCTGTCGCTGGCTGACCGCTGCGGTCGGCGGCTATGGATTCGCGGTGGCCGCCGCGATGCTGACCGCGCGCATCCTGCCGGTGTCGGACGCGCAGTCGCGGGTCGAGGCGACCGGATGGCCGATGATCCTGTCCTTCCTGGTCTATGCGGGCATCGGGCTGTGGGCGCTGCACGAGATACGGCTGGCGCGCGTTGCCGCGGTGGTCTGGGGCGGCGCGCTGGTCATGGCGGCGCTGCTCTGGTGGCTGGGGGTCCGCGCGTGAGCGAGGCGGCGGCCCCGGTGCAGCGCGGCTGGCGGCAGACCATGGCCTGGGCGCATGGCTGGCTGGGCCTGATCGCCGGGTGGATCCTGTTCACCATGTTCCTGACCGGGACCTCGGCCTATTTCCGCCCCGAAATCACCCAGTGGATGCAGCCCGAGATCCGCCCCGCCGTCGCAACCCCGGCACAGGCGGCGACCTCGGCGGTCCGCCATCTCGCGCGGGTCGGCGGCGACGACCTGCAATGGTATATCTATCTGCCTGACGCGCGGACGATCGCCACCCGCGTCTTCCGCATCCCCGCCAAGCCCGATCCCAAGGCGCGCGGCACCGAGCTGGACCTTGATCCGGTCAGCGGCGCCCCCCTGACCGCGCGCGAGACGCGCGGGGGCGAGCATTTCTATCGCTTCCACTTCCAGCTGCAATTGCCGTACCCCTGGGGCCGCTGGCTGGCGGGGCTGTGCGCGATGGCGATGCTGGGCGCGATCATCTCGGGCGTGATCACCCACAAGCGAATCTTCGCCGACTTCTTCACGCTGCGCTGGAACAAGGGACAGCGCAGCTGGCTCGACGCGCACAACGTCACCGCAGTGCTCGGCCTGCCCTATCACGCGATGATCACCTATACCGGGCTGATCACCCTGATTACCATGTACATGCCGTACCCGATCGTGATGAACTATGCCAAGCCCGCGCAGTTCGTCCAGACCGCCTATGGCCAGCCCGACGACGTGCCCGCCAGCGGCGTGCGCCATCCGCTCGTCGCGATCGCGCCGCTGATCCAGGATGCCGAGCGCCGTCTGGGCGGCCCCGCCACCCGCGTCATCGTCACCAATCCGGGCGACGCCGCCGCGCGCGTGACGATCGCGCAAGCCAAGCATGGCGCGATCAGCGCGCAAACCCCGATCGTCGTCTATGAGGGCGCGACCGGCCGGTTCCTCAGCCGGAGCGGCGCGCCCGCCTCGGCGATCCAGACGGCGGGCGTCCTGCTGGGCCTGCACCTGGCGCAATTTGCCGGGCCCGCGCTGCGCTGGGCCTATTTCGTGATGGGGCTGACCGGCGCGGCGATGGTCGGCACCGGGCTGCTGCTCTGGACCGCCAAGCGGCGCAAGCCGGGCGCGGCGCCCTTTTTCGGGCTCCGGCTGGCCGAGCGGCTGAACATCGCGGTCATCGCCGCCTTCCCGTGCGGCATGGCGGCCTATCTCCTCGCCAACCGGCTGATCCCGGCGGGGATGGCGGGCCGCGCCGATATGGAAGTGTCGGCGATGTTCTGGACCTGGGGCCTGCTCGCGCTCGCCCAGCTCGGCCTGCCCGCGCGGCGCGCCTGGACGATCCTGTTCGGTGTCGCGGGCCTGTTCTGGACCGCGATCCCGGTCGTCAACGCGCTGACCGACACACGCTGGCTGATCCCCTCGCTGCTCGACGGGGATCAGGTCTTCCTCGCCTTCGATCTCGCCTGTCTCGCCATCGGTGCCGGTTTCGCCGTCGCCGCGCGGGTCAGCGCGCGTCCCGCCGCCCGTACTCCCACACGGACCCGCCGCTTTTCGGAGCCTGCCCATGCTTGATACGATCGCCCTGTGCCTTGTCGGCTTCTGGTTGCTTGCCGCCGGTTCCCATCGCCATGCGCGCGACGCCGGGACGCTGCACGATGCCCGGCTTCGCACCGGGTTGAAGCTGCTGGGCGCGACGGTGCTGCTGCTCGCCTTGTGGGGCAGCGGCACGGCGATCACGGGCGAGCGGATCGTGCGGCTGGCAGGGGCGGCCTCGATCGCGGGCGTCGCGCTCAACCTGATCCTGTCGGTGCGCGCGCACGCGGCCTTCGCCCCCTTGCGCGCGGTCAACCGGCTTGTGGGTCGAACACCGACCAGCCGGTCCGCTGCACCAGCCGTTCGAGCGCCAGCGTACCAAGCTGCGAATTCCCGCGCGCGTTGAGCCCCGGCGACCATACGGCGATCGAGGCCCGGCCGGGTACGATCGCCAATATGCCGCCCCCCACCCCCGATTTGCCCGGCAGGCCGACGCGGAAGGCGAACTCGCCCGATCCGTCATAATGGCCGCAGCTCATCATCAGCGCGTTGATCCGCCGCGCCCGTTGCGGTGACACCACCGAGCGCCCCGTCCCCGGATGAAGGCCCCGCGCCATCAGATAGCGCCCGGCGAGCGCCAGCTGCCGACAGCTCATGGCGAGCGCGCAGAAATGGAAATAGACGCCCAGCACCCGGTCGACCGGATGATGCAGGTTGCCGAAGGCGCGCATGTAATGCGCCAGCGCCTGGTTGCGGTGCCCCGTCTCCATCTCGGCCTGCGCCACGGCGGCGTCGATGACGATGTCGTCCTCTCCGGTCAGCGCGCGGACGAAGCGCAACATCTCGCCGATCGCCTCGCGCGGTTCGTAACCGCCCAGCAGCACGTCGGCGACGACGATCGCGCCCGCATTGATGAACGGGTTGCGCGGGATGCCCTGTTCGGTTTCCAGCTGCACGATCGAGTTGAACGCGGTGCCCGACGGCTCGCGCCCCACCCGCCGCCACAGCTGGTCGCCGACCGCGCCCAGCGCCAGGGTCAGCGCGAAGACCTTGGAAATGCTCTGGATCGAGAAGCTCTCCTCGGCATCGCCCGCCAGATGGCATTGGCCGTCCGCCTCGACGATGGCGATGCCGAAACGGCGCGGATCGATGCCCGCCAGCGCGGGGATGTAATCGGCCGGTTTGCCCCGGTCGGGGGCCTCCGCCATCTCGGCGGCGATGTCGGCAACGATGGCGGACAGGTCCATGGCGCCGTCGTGCCGTGCGCGCGACACTTTGTCGAGCGCCGCGAACCCGTCACAAACCGCCGCTAGGGAGCCGTCGCTTCCTCCCCAAGCCCGACGACGGACCGACAGCAACGCCATGCGCGACAGGGACACGCCCCCGCCCGCCCCCGGATTCTGGACCCTTGCCGGGGTCGAGGCATGGGAGCGATTCGCGATCCAGGGCGCCAAGTCGCTCCTCACCCTGTTCCTGCTGACCGACCTGCTGCGCCCCTCGGGCCCGCCGGTGCTCGGCCTGGCGGGGTTGCGCGCCGCGATCGAGGGGGTGACGGGGACGCGAGGCGACATCGCCTTCGCCTCGCAGCTTTACGGGCTGTACGGCGCGCTGACCTATCTGATCCTGCCGCTGGGCGGATGGCTGGCGGATCGCAGCGGGCGGCGGCGGGTCGCGATGTTCGTCGGCGCTGGGCTGATGGCGGCGGGGCTGGTCGCGCTGACCGGACGGCCCTTCGCGCTGGTCGGGCTGGGCCTGCTGATCGGCGGGATCGGGCTGCTCAAGGGCAATCTGGCGGCAGAGGTCGGCGCGCTGCGCGGGTCGGCGGGGGGCGAGCGGCTGTTCGCGGCCTATCTGGCGTTCCTCAACGGTGGCGCGCTGCTCGGGCCGCTGCTGTGCGGCTGGCTGGCCGAGCGGTACGGGTTCGGCACCGCCTTCGCCGCGATGGCGGCGAGCATGGCGGTGGCCGTGCTGCTGCTGCTGCGCGCCGCCCCCCGCGTCACGGTCCCAGCGGCGGCGCAGGACGACGGAGCGGCCGTCGCATGGCGACAGGTGGTGCCCGCCATCGTCGCGGTCACCCTGTGCTTCTGCGCCTATGAGCAGTTGACCAACATCGTGCTGGTCTGGGCCGAGGCACGGGTCGCGCTGTCGGTCGGCGGGTTCGCCGTGCCGCCCGGCTGGCTGGCGGCGGCGGACGGACTGTTCACCATCGCGCTGGCGCTGGGGGCGTATCGGCTCTGGCCCTGGCTCGCGCGGCGGCGGTGCGAGCCCGCTGCGGGGATCAAGCTGGCGCTGGGCGGCGTGGCGATCGCGCTTGGCTATGGCCTGATCGCGCTATTGTCGATGCGGGTCGGCGCGGTGGGGCTGGCGGGGCCGCTGGCGGCGATCCTGCTGCTCGGCATCGGCGTGGTGCTGTCCTGGCCCTCGGCGCTGGCCATCGTCACCGCCGCAGCGCCGCCCGGCCGACGGGGCATGATGACCGGGCTGTTCTATCTCCACGGCTTCGTCGCTCATCTGGTCGTGGGGCAGCTGGGCACGCTCTATCCGGTGATGAGCGCCCCCCGCTTCTGGATGATCCATGTCGCGCTGGCGCTGGCGGGTGCGGTCGTCGCGCTCGCCATTCCGCGCGATCAGGCCACCACCACCTCCACCGCCGACAGCGCCTCGGCATAAGCGGGCGACAGCGGCACGTCGGTCACCAGCATGGCGACACCGTCGAGCGCGGCGACCTGGACGGTGCCGTGGCGGTCGAACTTGCTGGCATCGGCGGCGATCACCGTGCGGCGCGCGCGCGCGATCATCATCCGGCACACCGCCGCCTCGCCCGCATGATAATCGGCAAAGCCATGGTCGAGATTGACCGATTCCACCGACAGGATCGCCAGCGAGGGCGTGAACATCGCCAGATAGTCGCGCGCCGTCGCGTCGAAACAGGCGCGATATTCGTAATCCAGCTCGCCCCCGGCCAGCAGCACCCGGTTGTCGTTGCGCCCGCCCAGTTCGGCGGCGACCCCCACCGCATTGGTGATGACGGTCAGCCGCTGGTGATCGCGCAGCGCGCGGGCGACATAATGGCCGGTGGTGCTGGCATCGATATACAGGGTCTGGCCGTCCGCGACGATCTGCGCCACCGCGGCCGCGATCCGCTGCTTGGCCTCGGCATGGCGTTGCAGGCGGGTGGCGAACGAGCCCTCCGTCTCCACCTTGGCCAGCCGCACCGCGCCGTGCGCGCGCACGACCGCGCCCGATGCCTCCAGCACGCGCAGTTCGCGCCGGATCGTCTCCTCGGACACCGACAGCGCCGCCGCCAGATCGCCGATCCCGCGGAAATTTCCCTCTCCGAGTAGCGCCACGATCTCGGTCTGGCGGCGCTGGCGTTTCATCATGGCTGTTCGGGCTCCTGCTATCGGGGTCATGCTAGACGGCGGGGCGTTTCGGTCAATCGGCCGTCGCATCCGGCCAGAAACGCCACAGGCCGCACACAAAGACGCCGATGGCTTTGCGGGCCATCGGCGTGAGGTGCGCTCCGATACCCGCGGGGGGCGCGCATCGGATCGGGGAGAAGGATCGGGTCAGAAGGCGTAGGTCAGGTTCAGCATGTAGATGCGCCCCGTCTCGACATAGCCGCCCTTGCGGTCGTTCGAGAGATAGGCCTTCCGCTCGCTGGTCGTCGCCCAGTAGCTGTGCTCGTTGAACAGGTTCTGCACCGACATGCCGACCGTCAGGCCCGAGGGCAGGACATAGTTGACGATCAGGTTGGAGATCGTCGTCGGCTGGATATAGGTGTCCGGGCGGCTGGAGCGCAGATCGTACAGACGGTCGCCGGTGTAGTTGTAGTTCCACTCCGCCGACAGGCCGCCATGGCTGTAGAACAGCGCGGCGTTGTACATGATCCTGGGCGCCTGGGTCATGCGCTGGTCGCGCATCTGGCCGTTGACGAAGACGCGCGCATTGGCGCGCTGTACCGTGACATTGGCCTGGAGGCCCAGCCCGTCGAGCAGCCCCGGCAGACCCTTCAGCGCATAGCGGCCGAACAGCTCGACACCATAGATCTTGCCGGTGGCGTTGGTGGTCAGGCTCGACACCTCGACCCCGCCCTGCTGTTCCGACTGCGGGTTGCCCCAGATGTTATAGTCGCCGGTCGCGTTGGTGGTGCCGGTCGCGAACAGGACGTGGTTGAGCTGCTTGTAGAAGGGGCTGATCGAGAAGAAGTCGGCGCCCTGCCCCTTATATTCGACCGAGGCGTCGTAATTCCACGAGGTCTGGGCATTCAGATTGGGGTTGGGGATGAACACCCCCGTCACCTCGCCCAGATCGTTGCGGGTCACCTGCGTCGGCCCGAGCAGCAGGTCGAATGCGGGCCGCGAATAGCTCTTCCGGACCGAGGCGCGGATGACCATGTCGTCGTTCGGCCGGTAATTGGCGATGACGCTGGGCAGCCACATGTCATAGTTGCGGCTGGAGGTCGCGAACCTGCCGGTGTCGTTGCCCTGGTCCTGCCAATAGGTGCCCTTGAACCGGTTATATTCGTAGCGCAGGCCCGGCACGACCTGAAGGTCGCCGAACTGCATCGTCGCCATGGCATAGCCGCTCAGCCGGTTCTCGCGCCCGTCGAGGCGGTTCTCCTTCAGCTTGACCGGATCGAGATTGGCGAGCTTGGGCGTCGAGAGCTGGCGGACCTGATCCTCGATATAGCCGGTGTCGATCAGGAAGATCGGCACCTGCGCGGCATTGTTCATGAACCCGCCGAGCATCCGGCCGGGCAGCGAGGTCAGCGCGGGGCCGGTCGCGGCGTAACGCGGCGAATTGCTGCCGTCCGCATTGGGGAAGGTATATTGCAGCGCGCCGTCATCGCCCAGCGCATTGGCGTAACGCTTGGCATCCTCGACCTTGGCGCCCGCCGAGATGGACACCAGACCCTGGTCGGCATGATGCCAGGTCGTGTCGAACTGTCCCTCCAGGCGGCGTTCCCAGGTGTTCTCGAACTGCTGGGTGACGTACCATTGCTTCAGCTTGGTCAGGTCGCTCAGATAGGCGCGCGCCGCGTCGGTCAGCACGACCTGCGGAAAGGTGCGCTGGCCGATCGAGGTGACCATGCGGTAATTGGCGACGCCCATATTGTCGGCGGTGCCGATATAGGGACGGCCCGCAAAGCCCGACTGGATGCGCAAGGGATAATCCTGCGACCCGCGCGAATAGGCGCCGTGATAGTCGAAGGTGAAGTCGCCCGAACGGGTCTGGCCGCCCAGCTTGGTCGTCACCAGTTCCTGGTTGCTGTGCTCGGTGCGGAAATAATGCGTCGCGGTCAGGCCGTAATCGGCGCGATAGCCGGCGGCGTCGTACGAGCCCTTGTTGGGGTTCGGGTTGATCTGGTCGGGGGCCAGGCTGGTCTGGCGCAGCGCGGTCTGGTCCATCCAGCTCTTCAGCTGGTAGCGGCCATAGGTCGAGTGCAGGTACAGGTCGGTGCTCTCGCCCTTCCAGTCGAGGTTCAGCGTCCCGCCCATCCGCTCGATGCGGTTGCGGAACGACTGCCACTGGACGCCGCGCGCGAACAGATTGTCCAGATTGTCGCGGATCATGCCGGGGATGTTGGTGTTATACTTCTCCCAGTCATGCTGGACCGCGGTCGACTCGCCCAGCACATGCTTCAGCCCGTAATAGGCCGAGGCATAGATGCCGAAATTGCCGAAGCGCTGCGCGGTCTCGACCTGCGCGACGCCGCCCCAGGGGTCCTCGCCACGCGCCACGGCACGGCCCGCCACCTGGCCCTGCAGGCGGATCTGGCTGCGATGGTTGGGCAGGTCGAAGGCGGTGATCGGCACCATGTCGATGATGCCCGCGATCGCGTCGCCGTCATATTTGGCGGTCGGCGCCTTGTCGACGCGCACCGTCTGGAGCGAGAAGGGCGACAACAGGTTCATCGAGATGGCGCGGGTGCGCGCATCGGTCTGCGCCAGCCGCACGCCGTCGAGCGAATAGGCGTTGTACGAGGTGTCGAGGCCGCGGATCGAGACGTACTGCGCCTCGCCGGTCGCCGCCGCGTTGCGCGACTGGTCCACCGACGAGCTGATGCCCGGCAGGCGGGTCAGCAGGTCGGCCAGATTCTGCTGCGGCTGAAGGCGCAGTTCCTCGCCCGAGACGACGGTCGCCAGCGACTGGCTGCGCAGCTGTTCGTCCTGCGCGTCGACCACCGCCTGGCGATGACCCTTGACGACCACATCCTCGCCGACCTGCGGATCGGTGTCGGTGACGGTCGGCGCATTGGCCGTGGCGATCGGATCGGTCGGATCGGCGGCCAGCGCCGGCGTGGCCAGCATCAGCGTGGCGGCGGTGCCGCACAATAGGCGCACGACATGCGCCCGCTTGAACGAAGCGGTCATGGTTTTCCCCCTGGGACATCGTGATGGCGACGCCCCCCGGGCGCCTTCGACGGCCCCGCTAGAGACGGGCTGTGACAGTCCGATGACTTATTGACCGAATTTTGATGAATTTGAAAAAATGACCGTGGGATAGGCGCTTCGGCACGATCCGCCCGGCCAATGTCACAGTCCTGACCCGGAAACGGTTCAAAGCTCCAACATGACTCCTATCTCCGCCACCCTTCGCCGCCGCCTGCGATCCGCGCTTTTCCTGATCACCGCCTCCGCACTGGCCGCGCCGGTCGCGGCGCAGGCGCCGGGCACCAGGGGCCTGACCCTGGACCGGGTGGTCCTGCTGATGCGCCACGGCGTCCGCGCGCCGCTGGATGGGGAAGTGCCGCACGGCACCCGCACCGCCACCCCCTGGCCGCACTGGACGACGACCGAAAGCCAGCTGACCCCGCGCGGGGCCGAGGCGCTGGCGACCGAGGCGCGCGCCGACCGCGCCGACTGGGCGGCACGCGGCCTGCTCCCCGCCAAAGGATGCCCGGCATCCGACAGCATCCGCATCTGGACCAACAGTTCGCCGCGCACCATCGCCAGCGGACGGGCCTATGCCCAGGGCCTCGCCCCCGGCTGTACGCTGACCATCGGCCATCGCCCCGTTGGCGAGGCCGATCCGCTGTTCGAGCCGCTGCGCGCCACTGCCACCCGCTTCGACGCGACGGCGGCGGTGGCGGACATCAACCGCTTCACCGGCGGCATGGACGCGCTGGCCGCGCGACATCGCGACGCGTTGCGCCTGCTCGATTCGGTGCTGGGCTGCGGCAATCCCAAGGGATGCGATCCGGCGGGCGCGCCGCGCCTGACGCCCTCGGCGGACGGCAAGGGCATCGACCTGTCGGGGCCGATCCGCACCGCCTCGGGCACCGCGCAGGTGCTGCTGCTGCAATATGCCGAGGGGCTGTCGCCCTCGGTCGGCGGCGTGCCGGTCGACGGGGCGGTGCTGGCCCGGCTGGGTGCGGTCCATGCCGCGCTGTTCGACGTCTATTCGCGCTCGCCCTACATGGCGGCGCACCAGTCGGCCGCGTTCGGCCGCCACATGATCGACGCGCTGACCGCCCGCGACGGGCGCAAGGTCGACATGCTGGTCGGGCACGACACCAACGTCACCGCGCTGGCCGGGCTGCTCGGCTTCGACCTCGTCGCGCCGGGCTATGCGACCAACGATGCCGCACCGGGCGGGGCGGTGATGATCGAACGCTGGCATGATCGCCGGGGTCGGCGCTTCGTCACCCTGTCCTATCGCACCCAGTCGCCCGATCGGCTGCGCCACCAGTCGGCGGACGTGACCGTCACGCCCATCCGCGTGCCCGGCTGCCCCGCCGCCGCGCCCTGCCCGCTCGACCGCTTCGTCGCGCTGTTCGGCCGCCGTCTGGCGCCGCTGGCCCGGTAAGCCCGGCCGGGTGTCGTAGTCCGGGACGGAACGGATGGCGGATTAAAGGCTTCGCTTACCCTTTGGGGCCTATAGCGGCGATCATGTCGCCCCCCGATTCCGTCCCGTCCCACGGATCGCCGAGCCCCGGCCTGATGCCGGTGGTGCGCGGCTGTCGTCCGCACCTGATCGCGGCGGCGGGGTTTTCGGGGCTGATCAACCTCCTCAACCTCGCGCCGTCGATCTTCATGCTCCAGGTCTATGACCGGGTGGTGCCGACGCGCGGCGTGCCGACGCTGCTGCTGCTGACGCTGATCCTGACGATCGCGCTGGGCGTCTATGCGATTC
The DNA here is from genome assembly GCF_042867205.1 of Sphingomonas sp. NCPPB 2930. Lineage (NCBI taxonomy): Bacteria > Pseudomonadati > Pseudomonadota > Alphaproteobacteria > Sphingomonadales > Sphingomonadaceae > Sphingomonas > Sphingomonas sp. NCPPB 2930. The sequence goes on from NZ_JBHZQU010000011.1 coordinate 80,466, forward strand.
TGGACGCGGTGCGGATGCGGCTGTTGCTGCGCGCTAGCATCCGGCTGGAGCGACGGCTGGCGCCCGCCATCCTGCTGCGCATCCTGGGGTCGCCAAGCGGCACCGCGATGGAGCGGGCCCAGGCGATGCGCGATTTCGACACGGTCCGCTCCACCCTGACCGGCGCGCCGGTCATCGCGCTGTTCGATGCGCCCTGGGCGCCGATCTACATCCTGATCGCCTTCCTGCTCCACCCATGGATCGGCGTGCTGACCCTGGTCAGCGCGCTGCTGCTGGGCGCGATCGCTATCGCCAGCGAGCGGGTGACCGAATCCAGCGTCGTCACGCTGCGCGGCCGCACCGCGCTGGCGCAGCGCGAGCAGGACGCCTCGATCCTCGCCTCCGACGTGGCGCAGGCATTGGGAATGCGCGACGCGCTCGTCACCCGCCATTTGCTGGAACGCGCCGATCTGGCGCGGCGGCAGGCATCGCTGTCGCGGCGGTCGGGGCAGTTCCTGGCGGTCACCAAATTCCTGCGCCAGCTGCTGCAATCGCTGGCGCTGGCGCTGGGCGCCTGGCTGGCGGTGAAGCAGGAGATTTCGGGCGGCGCGATCTTCGCCGCCTCACTGCTCTTGGGCCGCGCGCTCCAGCCGGTCGAGCAGATCCTCGGCGCGATCAAGCCGCTGACCGCCGCGCGCGAGGCGTGGCGCTCGCTCGACGGTTTCTGCCGCCGCCCCGGCCCCGAGCGCACGACCACCACCCTGCCCGCCCCCATCGGCCGGATCGAGGTGCGCGGGCTGGAGGTGCGAGCCCCCGGCGGCGACCGCGCCATCCTGTCGGACATCAGCTTTGCGGTGAATCCCGGCGAGGTCGTCGCGCTGGTCGGCCCGAGCGGCGCGGGCAAGTCGACGCTGCTGCGCGTGCTGGCGGGGGCACAGGCCCCCGATGGCGGCGAGGTGCGGATCGACGGCGCGTCGCTGGCCGACTGGAATCGCGAGCAGCTGGGCCGCCATCTTGGCTTCATGCCGCAGGCGCCGACGCTGTTCCCCGCCTCCGTCCACACCAATATCGCGCGCTTTCGCGGCGTCCTCGACGGCGAGAGCGAGGCGCTGGACGCCGAGGTCGTCGCCGCCGCGCAGGAGGCAGGCGCGCATGACGTGATCCTGGGCCTGCCGCACGGCTATGCCACGATGCTGGAGCGTGGCGAGGCGGGGCTGTCCGCAGGACAGGGCCAGGCGGTGGCGCTGGCCCGCGCGCTGTTCGGGCGACCGACCCTGTTGTTCCTCGACGAACCCAATGCGCATCTGGACAGCGAGGGCGAGGCGCGGCTGGCGCGCTGCATCCTGTCGCTTCGCGAACGCAAGGCGACGGTGATCGTCTCGACCCATCGCACCGGGCTGCTCCAGATCGTCGACAAGGTGCTGCTGCTGCGCGACGGCAAGGTGCAGCTGTTCGACGACCGCGCCAAGGTGATCCGGTCGCAGACGCCCGGCCGCCCCGACGAAGGCTTCGTGCATGCCGGGGGCGGCCGATGACCCCCGCCCGTGCCCAGCTGGCCGAACGGCTGCACCTCGACGATTCGCCGCGCGCCGCGATCCGGCTGGGCGGGATCATCGCCTTCCTGTTCTTCGTCGTCGGGCTGGGCTGGGCGGCGGTCGCGCGGCTCGACGCGGCGGCGGCGGGCGAAGGCCAGGTCACGGTGTCCGGCAATCGCCGCACCGTGCAGCATCGCGACGGCGGTATCGTCCGCGCGATGGCGGTCCGCGACGGCCAGCATGTGACGGCGGGCCAGATCCTGTTCCGGCTTGAGGGGGCCGAGGTCGCCGCCAGCGAACGGGCGCTCGCCGCCAGCGTCATCGATCTCCAGGCGCAAAAGGCGCGGCTGGAGGCCGAGATTGCAGGCCGCGCCGTCGTCTGGCCCACCGAGTTCGCCACCGCGCCCGAACAGGACCGCCCGCTGATCGCGCGCGCCGAGGCGCTGCAACTGGCCCAGCTGCGCAGCCGCAACGCCGCGCTCGCCGCCGGCGACCAGGTGCTGCGCCAGCAGGCCGCCGAGGTCAGTCGCCAGACATCGGGCTATAACGCCCAGGCCCAGGCCACCGCCCGCCAGCGCGAGAGCCTGGCCCAGCAGCTGGAGAGTACGAGGCGGCTGGCCGATGAGGGCTATGTCTCGCGCAACACGGTCCGCTCGATCGAACGCTCGATGCAGCAGCTCGAGGGGGCCGATGCCGATTACAGCTCGCGCTCCGCCGCCGCGCGCGAACAGATCGGCCAGACCCGCGCGCAGATGGTGCAGACCCGCCGCCGCCAGGTGGAGGAAGCCGCCGCCAGCCTGCGCGACACCCAGTTCCAGTTGAACGAGATGCAGCCCAAATGGGCCTCCGCCCGCGAGCAGCTGGCGCGTACCGAGATTCGCGCGCCGGTTTCGGGCCGGGTCGTCGGCCTGCGCGTCTTTACCGTCGGCGGGGTGATCCAGGCGGGGCAGCCGATCCTCGACATCGTGCCCGATGCCGCGCCGCTGATCGTGCGCGCCAATTTCGCGCCCGGCGACATCGACGGCGTCGTCGCGGGGCGGCCCGCCGAGGTGAAGTTCCTGTCGCTGCACGACCGGGGGCTGCCGATCCTGACCGGCACGGTCCATTCGGTGTCGGCCGACGCGCTGCGCGACGAAGCCTCGGGCCGCAGCTATTTCTCCGCCGAGGTCGCGGTGCCGCGTGACCAGATCGCCCGCATCGCGGCGGTGCGCGGCGGCGATACCGGCATCCGCGCGGGCGTGCCGGTCGCCGTCACCGTGCCGCTGCGCAAGCGGACCGCGCTGCAATATCTCCTCGATCCGCTGACCGAGGCCTTTGCGAAGTCCTTCCATGAACGCTGACGCGCTGCGCCGCCTCGCCTGCCTGCCGCTGATGCTGGTCGCCGCCCCGGCCGCCGCGCAGGAGCTGTACGATCCCGACACGCTCGACCGCGCGATCGCCGATGCCTATCGTACCAACCCCACGCTGGAGGCGGGGCGGGCGCAGCTGCGCGCGCTCGACGAACAGATCATCCAGGCGGGCTCGCCTTACCGGTTGAGCGTCGGGGTGAACGTCAATTTCCAGTATCGCCAGCAGGACCAGCGCAACCTGCTCGACCAGTTCGGGACGGTGCGGTCGCGGACCATGGGGGCGACCATCTCCGCCTCGCAGATCCTGCTCAACGGCGGGCGGACCGCCGCGCAGGTGTCCGCCGCCGAGGCGACCGTGCTGGCGGGGCGCGAGCGGCTGCGCGAGACCGAGAACGAGATATTGCTCGCGGTGGTCGACGCCTATGCCTCGGTCCTGCGCGACCAGGCGCTGGTGGCGATCCAGACCCGCTCGCTCGACAGCTATGGCCGACAGGTGGACCAGGCGGTCGCGCGCGAACGCGGCGGCGATCTGACCCGCACCGACATCGCGCAGGCGCGCGCCCAGCGCGAGATCATCCGCGCACAGCTGGCCCAGGCGGAGGCCAATCTGCAATCCAGCCGCGCGCGCTTTGCCGCCTTGGTCGGGCGCAATCCCGGCCGCCTGGCGCCGCCGCCGCGCCTGCCGGGCAGCCCCGCCTCGCTCGACGCCGCCTTCCAGATCGCCGAAAAGGAAAGCCCCGCCATCTGGCAGGCGATCATGGCCGCGCGCGCGGGCGATGCCCGGATCGCCGCGCAGCGCGCCGAGCGCGCGCCGATCGTCGCGCTGACCGGCGGCTATGGCTATGCCAGCCCCTATTCCTATCAGGTCCGCGACCTAGGCGGACAGGCGACCGGGGGCGTCAGCGTCACCATGCCGCTGCTCGCGGGCGGGCTGATCGGATCGCGCATCCGCGCCGCCGTCGCCGAGCGCCAGCAACTGGGCTTCGAGGCGGAGAGCACCCGGCGACAGGCGCTTGCCAATGTCCAGGATAGCTGGAACCAGTCGGTCGCGGCGCAAACCCAACAGGATTCGGGCCAGCTGGCCACCCAGGCGGCCGAGGCCGCGCTGACCGGCGTGCGGCGCGGGTTCCAGGAAGGCTTCCGGTCCAATTTCGAGGTGCTCGATTCGGAACAGCGGCTGCTCAACGCCCAGATCGTCGAGACCAATGCGCGCTATTCGGGCTATGTCGCCCAGGCGCGGCTGCTGGCGACGCTGGGCCGGTTGCAGGCGGGGGTGATCGAGGCGGGGGTGCCGAGCTATGACGCCTCGGCCCATATCCGGCAGGTGAAGAAGCAGGTCTTCGGCCCGTTCGACCCGATCCTCGCTCCCATCGACCGCGCCGCGCGCCCCTCGGTGGCGGCAAAGCCCGCGCCCATGCTGGCCGCCGCGACCGACCCGGTGCTGCGCGCGCCCACGGCCATGCCCCCGGCGGGACTGGGCCAGTCGCTGCCGGTTAGGCCGATGCCGGTGCTTCCGACCCCCTCCTTCGGCGACCTCAGCGATACGGTGGTAACCGGCGGGGCACCCGGCCCTCGCTGACGCGACCAATCAAGCCCGTCCCCTGAAGGGGAGGGGCTTATTTCCTCGCCGCGAGTTCCCCGTATAACTGCCGATAGGCCCCGATGATCGCCGGATGGTCGTAATCGCGCACCACGCGCTCGCGCATCGTCTCGCCCATCCGGGTGCGCAGGTCGGGATCGTCCATGATCCGCCGGATCGCCTGCGCGGTGGCGGCGGGGTTGACCAGCGGAGTGACGATGCCGCCATGGCCGCTATCCGCGCCGCCGCGCCCCTCGATCATCTCGCGACAACTGCCGACATCGGGCGCGACGACCGGGATGCCGCAGGCGCCTCCCTCCAGGATGACCAGCGGCTGCGCCTCGGACAGGCTGGTCAGGACCAGCAGGTCGATCCGCATCATCCAGTCCTCGATCTTGACCCGCCCCTCGAAGGTCAGCGCCTCGCCCAGCCCCAGTTCGGCGACCAGGGCGGTGCATTCGGCGGCATATTCGGGATCTTCATCCTCCGGGCCCAGCACGACGAAGCGGATGTCGGGGCGCCCGGCGTGGACGATGGCGGCGGCGCGGATATAGGTCTTCACGTCCTTGATCGGCACCACCCGGCCCAGCAGCGCGACGACCGGCCGGGCGGGGTCGCGCCGGTCGGACAGGTGCGCGAAGCGCCGCACATCGACGCCGTTGGGGATCGCCCGCACCCGCTCCGCGCCTGCGCCCAGCCGCCGCTGTACCGCGTTGTTCTCGCCATAAAGCGCCACGATCGGGTCGCAGGCGGCGTAGCAAGCCTCGGCATAGCTGGTGAAAGCGCGCACCCACAGGTCGCGCAGGTCGCGCACGCTGCGCTCCAGCTCCAGCCCGGTGTCGATCTGGTCGCCGATCCACTCGGCCATCATCACCTCGATCTGCCGTTCGAGCAGATAGATGCCATGTTCGGTGATGAAGGCGGGCCGCCCCGTCGCCTGCGCCGCACGCGCCGCCAGCAGGCCCGCAAAGCCGGTCGAGATGGTGTGATAGACCCGCGCACGCGGCAGGGGCGCGATCAGCACCGCGAGCAGCCCGCCGAGCAGCGTGCGCATCGCCCAGAAATAATGGTGGAAGGACGCGCGCGGCAGGATGGCGCGGTAATGGCGCTGCAACCGCTGGAAGGTCGCGGGATGCGCCAATATGTCGCCGGGCTCGGGCATCGGGTCCAGCCCGGCGAACAGGTCGAGCAGGGTGGCGATCGCCGCCCGCTCGCCGGTCGCGACAAAGGCCATCAGCGCCTCGGCGATCCGGGTCGCGACCCGGTTGGGGATGGCGCGCGGCGCGGCGGCGGCGGGGGCCAGGCCGATCTCGCGGACCATCACGACATTGGGCGGCGGGGCGATCCGGAACGGCAGCGCGGCGGGCCCCGCCTTGATCGCGACGATGGCGAAGCGGATCTCGGGCAGATGGGCGATCAGGTCCTGAAGCCAGCCCGACACGCCGCCGATGACGTAAGGATAGGCGCCCTCGACGATCAGACAGACATCGGCGTCCAAATCGTCGGCCTCGCCCATGCGGGTCATCGCGCCGCCTCCATCCGCCACCACAGGGCATCGTCGTCCGATTCACCGGCCATCGCGTGAAGCCGGTCGATCGCGGCATAATCCTGCGCCGCCCATGCCGCCTCGATCGCCAGCGCATCGGCCTCCGCACCCAGGCCATGGGCGCGCAGCAGCGTGGCCGCATCCGCGCACAGATGCTGGCGCTGGGTATCCGACAACAGGCGGTTGGCGCGGCCATGCTCGGCCAGCAACCGGGCGAGCGTCACCGCTGCCTGGCTATCGCCACTCGCCACCCGCGCCTCCAGCACGGCGCGCTGCTCGATCAGGTTCTGGACGATCCGCGCCGAGGCGGCGGCGGCGAGCGCGCGGATGGTCTGGTCGGGATCGTTAAGCATCTGCGCGACCAGCGGCGACAGACCCGGCTCGAAGGCGCGGACCACCGTCTCCAGCGCGCGGCGACGTGCGGCAACCGGACCATGGCGCAGGACGCCGTGCAGCGAATCGAGCCGTTCGGGGGCGGGATGATAGACCCGCCCGTCGAGCAGCCGCGCCATCTCCAGCGCCGCGCCGCGCCGCCGCGCGGGCACCGCACGCGCGCCGAACATGCGGTCGAGCCGGTCATGCCACGCGCTGCCCGTCGCCCATCGCTCACCTACTCGGCCCAGCCCCTGCCCCAGCATCAGCCCGACCGGCCCGCCCAGCCCTAATATCGCCGCCGCATAGCCGCCATGCGGATCGGACCGAAGCCAGACGACATAGGTAATCAGGGTCAGCACGGCATGACCAAACAGCGTAATCGCCACCCCCGCCCCGCCCGCCGGGACAAAGGCCATGACGAGGACGATCCATGCCAGGTCCAGAATGGCGAGCGCGGAGTAACGCTGGGTCACGCCGATCCGTCCATCAGCGGGGCCAGCCAGGCTCCGATCTCGGTCAGCTCGGCCATGCGATGCGCGTTGAATGCCTCGATCGGGATGGTGTGGAACAGCAGCAGGCCGATGACGGCGCCGCGCTCGCCCTTCAACGGCACCGCCGCGACGCCCAGCCCGGCCAGCCGGGTGCGATCGGCGCGGCGCGCGACATGGCGGATGCGGTCGTCCCCCGCGAGCGCCTCCACCATGGCGGGGGACAGGCTGTCGGGACGGCCCGAACTGTGCCCCTGCACCGCCGCGCCGCGCAGCCAGACCAGCGCCCCGTCGCCGACGATGCAATAGACGGCGAAATCCTCGCTGCGCGCCGCCAGCGCGATCAGCTGCGCGATCGCCGCGCACCGCTCCGCCGCGTCCTTCGCCGCCAGCCGGGTGGCGACCGCGACGACATGGCCCATGGTGCGCGGGTCGGAGGCGACCCGGCGTTGCAGCGCGCGATTGGTGCGCGTCAGCCGCTCATGCGCGTCGGTCAGCCGCCCGATATCGCGCGTCGCCTGCGCCGCGCGCCGCTCCGCCCGGCTATAGCGCCGCTTGCGGACCAGCGTCGCCTCGCCCACCGCGACCGCGACGATCCCCCAGAGCAGGGGCGGCAGCGACAGGTGCAACAGCATGTCAAGATAGTCGCGCTCGGTCCCGTCGCCATGCGCCGCGACCAGCCACAGCGCCGAGGCCGTCGCCGCCGCGACGACCCCCGCCCCGGTGCCATAGACCAGCGCCATGACCAGCACCGGGATCCAATAGGGGCTGGGCCGCACATCGGCAAAGCCCGTCCCCCCGGTCAGCAGATGGTCGAGCAATGCGAGCGCGCCGAACGCCAGCGCGATCTCGCCCAGGATGCGCAGCCCCCGTCGCCAGCCGGGTCGGCGGACAGGATCGCGCGCCTCTTCGGTCGTCGCCGCGCTCACCGGGGCCGTCCCAGGCTGCGCGTCAGGACGGCGCGGCCGAACAGCTGCTGTCCCGAAAAGCCCGGTCGGCTGATCGAGGTCAGCCCGCCCGACGCCTCGACGCGCCAGACCAGCCCGATCGGCGCGGCGAGCGCCAGGCTGGCATTGGGGCCGTCGCCGCCGAAACGGTCGACCGTCCATCCCGCCAGCCCGGTCAGCTGCACCGCGCCCACCGCCTCGCCCAGCATCGCCTGCACCGTGTGATTCTCGCGATCCGCCAGCGGGATCGCCATCGCACCATCTGCGTCCAGCAGCGCGCGGCGGACATATTCGGCCTCCACCCGGTAGCTGAGGCCGAGCAGCGGATAGCGGCGGCGGATCAGATATTCGAGCCCGGCGGCCAGCGTCACCGTGTCGCTCGCCGCGCGTTCACCGGCCAGGCCGTAGCGGTTGAGCCCCACCTCGCCCTGCGCCACCAGCCCCGAGCTTAGGCGATAGGTCGCACCCAGCGCCGCGCGCGAGAGATAGCCGCCCGCCAGCACCTGCGCGGGGGTGGCATAGTCGGGCATGTGGCGGGTCAGGGTCAGCCGCCATTGCGCCTCGGCCGGGCCATAGGTGATCCGCGCGCCGCCGCCGGTCACGCCGTCGTCGAGCGCGGCCGAGGCCAGAAGCTGCAATCGCGCCGCATCGCCCAGCGCGACCGCCAGGCTGGCATCCGCCACCGTCGCCGCCCGGTCCCGCCGCCCATCGGGCGTATCGACCCGGCTTTGCAAGTGCCGCAGGCCGCCGCCCATCGCGACCGCATCGGCGACGGGAACATCGGCGCGCAGGCTGGCCTCGACCTGTCCCAGATCGCCGCCCTCGCGCGCGACCAGCCCCATGGCGGCGGTGCTGCCCCCCGCCGCGATAGTCCGCCGGGCGCTCCTGTCATCGGCACCCAGGGCGCGATAGCCGCGCGCCGCGCCGGCCGCGTCGCCATCGATCGCGCGCGCATCGGCCAGCAGGCGTGCGGCGCGGGTATCGCCGGGATCGCGGGCGAGCAGCGCCTGGGCCTGGCGGCGACCGCGCCCCGGATAGCCCGCCGCCAGATCGGCCTCGATCGCGGCATGGGCCAGCTCGCGCGCCGGGTCGGCGGGCGCGGCCTGGGCGTCGTCGGTGTCGGCGGCGATCAGCGCGAAGCCGACGATCAGCGCCGGGCCGACGACCCGCGCATCCATCCGCCATCCCGCCGCCGGGCGCAGCACCAGCGTGACGTCATTCCAGCGCAGATCGCCCAGCATGTCGCCCGCCGCCTCGCGAAAGTCCCGGATCGCCTGTTCGCTCGGCGGGCGGTCATAGCGGACGACCAGTTCGCCCCCGCTCCGCTCCAGCGACAGCGCGACCCCGGCGGGCCAGACCAGATGCGGTTCGCCCGGCGCGACGATGCGGCGATCGATAAAGACCGTGTCGGGCACCACCAGCTGGGGCATGGGCGCACCGCCGTTCGCCGCGAGGTCGTCCAGGGTCACGGCGTCAGCACCGCCCGCGCGTGCCCCGGCTGGCCCGAGGCGATCAGCAGCCGCGCCTGAAGCGCCGCCAGTTCGGTGTCGCGCGGCGCGGCACGACGTAGGTCCGTCACCAGCGCCAGCGCCTCGCCACGACGGCCCAGCCGGTCGAGCAGCTCGGCCCGCGCCCGCCCGGCCGGGGCCTGCGCCAGCGCCCGTTGCAGCCAGGGCCGCGCCGCCGCGGCGCCGCCCAGCAGGGCTTGCGCGTCCGCCATCAGCCGCAAGGCCGACAGATCGCCCGGCGTCTCGGCCAGATGGTCGCGCAGCAGGTCGCGGGTGCGCGCCGCATCCCCCGCATTCCACGCCGCCCAGGCCAGATCGAGCCGGTCGCGCGGCCCCGCCATCCCGGCCGCGACCCGCCGCTCGGCAAGCGTCCGTGCCTGGCTCGGCTCCAGCCCCCCGGCCCATGCCGAAACCCGCCGCAGCGTGGCCGGATCGAGCGTCCGTCCGTCGAGCAGCGTCGCCATCGCCGCGCGCGCCGCGCCGCGCTCCCCCGCCGCCTGTGCCAGACCCAGCCGCAGTAGCGCGATATCGGTCCGCGCCGCCAGCGGATGCCGCTGGACAAAGGCCAGCGCGGCGGCGGGCGCGTCGCGCTCGGCATAGGCGGCCAGCCAGCGGCCCTGTTCGTCCGCCGGGCCGGAGAGCGCCTGTTGGCGCAACCACTCGCGATCCGCTGGGGCGGGGCGCGGCCCCATCAGATAGAGCAGCCGCTGCCCCTCGGGCGCGGCGGGCGACTGTCCGGCGACGGCGCGACGCAGCAACGCGATCGCATCGTCGCGCGCGCCCAGCGCCAGCAACCGCTCGGCCAGGTCGGGCAGATCGGCACCGGGCTGCGCCGCCCGCGCCAGCAGCATCCGGCGCAGCCCCGCCCGGTCGCCGGTGCGGGTCAGCCAGTCGGCCCGCGCGCCGTCACGCTCGGCGGCGGGCAAGGCCGCGATGGCACGCTCGGCGGCGACACGGTCGCCGATACGCTGGGCGACCCGCAGCGCCAGCCAGGGATCAGCCGCGCGCCAGTCGGCCGCCCCCGCCTGGTCGAGCTGCACGATCCAGTCGCCATGCCCCTGCGCCTCGGCACGCTGGGCGAGATCATGCGCCAGCCGGGCATCGGGCGGCGGGATCGCGCCCGAACGGACGGCAGCGACCAGCAGGTCGGGACGATCGAGCGCATAGCCCGCCGCGACGATCGCGGGCGGCGCGACCCCGATGGGCCTGCGCACCGCCTCGGCCAGCAGCGCCTCCGCCTCGGCGCGGCGGCCGAGCTTGCGCAGCGTCTCGACCCGAAAGGCCCAGGTCGCGGGGGTCGCGCCATCGGGGCGCGCCGCCAGATAGGCGATGGCGACCGCCGGACGCCCGGCGGCGACCAGGTCATAGGCGACCTGCAGGCTGCTGGTCGCCACGCCCCCCTCGATCAGCGTCCGGGTCAGCCGCGCGAGCGTCGGGGCATCGGCGGTCGGCAGCATGGCGGCCAGTTCGGGATGGGGCGCCGCCGAGGGCGGCGCGGGTGCGGGGGGCGGCGCGGGCGATGCGACCGGGGGCAGCGGCGGTGCGGCGCGGCGTGCGGTCTGCTCCACCTCGCGCGCGCTGGGCATCAGGAACAGGCCGAGCGCCAGGACCGACACACCCGCCCCGACGGGCAGCGCGACCGCCATCCAGCGCTGCGACGACTGGCGCCTCATCCCGCCGGCTCCGCCACCAGATGGTCGAGCGCCAGCGTCGCGACATAGGGGCTGAAGCCCGCCGCCCGCTCCCGCGCATAGAGCGCCGCGACGGTGCGCGTGTCCGCCGGGTCCCAATAGTCCAGCGTGGTCAGAACCAGGTCGGGATGGCGCGCCTTGGCGGCGCGGAGCCGCGCGGCCTGCCAGGCCCAGTCGCTGTCCGACAGCATCTCGTACCGCTTGTCCGCGAAGCTCCAGCGCGAGGCCATGGATTCACCCAGCAGATAGTCGATATGCGGCGCGACCTCGGGCAAGGCGGCATAGCCCCGGTTCAGCATCAGCCGGATCCCCGGAAAGCGCGCGCGCAGTGCCGCGACCAGCGCCGCGCCCGCCGCCACCATGCCCTTGCCGCCTATCGGGTCCGCCCGTTCCATCGCCTCGGCATTGTCGAGCGTATCCATGAAGATTCCGTCATAGCCGCGCGCCAGAATCGCCGGGACGACGCTATCGAGCAGCGCGGCACGCCAGGCGGGATGGCGCAGATCGGCATGCCGCGCCTCCGGCCAATGCGGGTTGGGCGCGCGCAGCGCTCCGGCACGGTCGAGCGCGGCGAAATAGGGGCGTGCCTTCTGCACCTCGCCCAGGCTGACATAGCCGAGCAACAGGCCGCCGGGACCGCGCAGCCGGTCGATCGCGCGGGGGTGATCCGGCTCGAGCACCAGCAGGTCGAGCTGCCGGGCCAGCACCGGATCGGTCGCGGGTCCGTAATCGACGCCCCAGCGCCAGGGCGCGCCGCCATCGCCCCGACCGGCCTGCCGCCCGGCGACCGTCAGCCCCAGCGCGCCCGCCCCCAGCACGAGCATCGCGCGCCGACCCACCATCGCCGCCATTCCGTTCATCACGCCCACCGTCCCTCGCACCCGACCACGGCGGGGTTGTTACCGACGAACAGCAGATACACCAGGCGGATCGTGGCATCGGCGACCAGCGCGATTCCGACCGACGCCGCGACGATCGCCCCGGCCATATAGCCCCAGCCGAAAGCGGCATAGCCCGCATCCCAATGCAGCCAGACCGCCAGCGCGCTCGCCAACGCGAAGCTGGTCCAGATCAGCACCACCCGCGCGAACAGGTCGTAATAGGACAGGACGATGGTCGCGCCGATCGCGACCAGATGGAACACCGCCCCCGCCGCGCTGTGGCGAAAGGCGAAGATGCCGCGCGGGTCCGCGCCGATCAGCTCGAACAGCGGCACCGCCAGCACCCAGGCCAGCGCGGCGACCAGCGCCTGGATCAGCACCAGCAGGCGCAGGCCGTCGAACAGCGTCTCGATCAGTTCGGCCCGCGCCTCCTCGATCCGCGCCAGCGTCGAAGTGCCGGTGCACCGCGCCATCAGATTGCCGAACGCCTGATCGAACCGCGTCTCGCTGACGATCAGCAACAGGGTCAGGCCGGGCACCAGCGTCAGCAGGCCCAGGAAGCTGCCCGCATCGTTGATCGGGTTCAGCCGCAACCGCCCCAGCATCGCGACGCTGGCCGGTCCGCCCCAGAGCAGCCATTTGTCGATCCACAGCGCCACCGCTCCCGCCAGCCCCGCCGCCGCCACGATCAGCGCCAGCCGCCATGCGATCAGCTCGCGCGAGGGCATGACCGGCGGCGCGGTGAAATAGCGACGAAGCAGCAGCATGATCGCGCCCAGCGTCACCCCCGTGCCCCCGGTAACTCCGGCCAGCACGATCGTCCCGTTCGGCGCAGGCCAGGCGGCCAGCAGGAGCGCGACGACGCCGATCCCGATCAGATAGGCGACCGGCACCGCGCGATAATGGCGCAGCGCGGTCAGCATCGGCGCGACGATCCAGATCTGGGTCAGCCAGGCGAGCAACAGGCTGGCCAGTGCCGCCTGCCCGAGCGGCAGCCCGGCCAGCCCGCCAAAGACCACCGCGCCCATGACCATCGCCGCCCCGCCCCCGGCCGCCAGCGCGACCAGCAGGATGCCCGGCACGCCCCCGGCATCGCGCGCGAACAGCCGGTCGGCGACCAGCCGCGTCGCCAGGATCGCGATCGGCCCGGCGGTCAGCGCCGACAGGCTGAAGCCATAGATCAGGACGGTGCGCACCATGCGCGCATCGGCCGCCCCGATCGCCTGCGGCGCCCAATGCTGGAGCAGCGCCACCGCGATCGCGGTGATCAGCCATGGCCCCGCGCTGATGACGGCACCGTGAAGCGCGGCACCGGCGATACCGCCGACCCCGCCTTCGCGCGCCATCCTGGCCAGTTGGAAACCTATGCCCGCCATGATGGCGGCTTTAGCCCTCAATTATAAATAAAAGTCGTTCGCGGTCAGGGTGTGATGGCCAAGCAGCGCGATCGAGAAATCGGCCAGCGCGAGCGCGTCGGTATTGCCCTCGACGATGGTATATTCCTTGCCGTCGATCATCTGGTAGCTGAAGCGAAGCTGGGCCGCGCGGGTGAACCTGGCCCCCGGCGTGGTCAGCAGGGTGAAGGCCTGATCCCCCCTGGCGAACAGCGAGGTGTTGGCATCGATCGCCGACAGGTCGATCTTGTCCTCGCCCGAACGGAAATCGGTGATGACGTCGCGCTGCAACAAGGCCAGGCTGTCCAACGTGGATTCGAAGCGGAACACGTCCTTGCCCGCACCGCCGGTCAGGACGTCCTTGCCCCAGCCACCGATCAGCAGGTCGTCGCCGTCGCCGCCATTGAGCCTGTCGTTGCCCAGCCCGCCGACCAGCTTGTCGTTCCCACCCAGCCCGTTGAGCACGTCATTGCCCCAGCCGCCGTCCAGCACGTCCTGTTCGCCCGTGCCGTTGATCGTGTCGTTGAAGATCGTACCCGTCCTGGTGATGCCCACCACGTCGGTGACGCCGACCGACAGCGTCTGGGTGTCGACCGCGCCCTTCGAATCGATCGCCAGCACGGTGACGTCATAGACATTGTCGTGGTTCGCGTCGGTCGGATTCTCATAATCCGGCGCGTTCACGAACTTCAGCACGCCGGTCGTCGCGTCGATGGTGAAGGCCGCGCCGTCGCCGCCCTGCGCGATGGCATAATGCACGCTGTCGCCCAGCGGGATGTCGGCATCGGTCGCGGTAATCGTCGCGACCGCGGTGCCGTTCTCGGCGATCGACAGCCTGGCCGTATCGGCGCTGCCGAACGCGGTGATGGTCGGGCCGCTATTGGCGACATGGCCGATCGTCACGTCGTGCTGGCCGATCGACCCGATGTCGAGCGTCAGTATCTCGCCGACCAGGCTGGTCACGGTCGCGCCCTTGACCGTGGTCCAGTCGGTGCCCGGCGCCTTCAGGTCGATCACGACCTTGCCCTCGCCCTCGACCGAGAAGCTCAGGTCTCGGCCGTCGCCGCTCAGCGAGATCAGCGAGGCGCGCATCGGCAGGTCGGTGATGTGGGTCACATCGTCCGCCGCCTGGCCCATGGTGATGGTATAGGTGCCGCCCGACTTTGGCAGGAACACCTTGTCGGCGTCATAGGCGTACCAGCCCGCCACGCCCTTGATGACCTGCCCCGCCTTCTGCCCGTCGACGTCGAGCGCGAAGGTGCCCAGCCCCTCGGTCGAGGAGACGGTGGCGGTGATCGTGTCGCCCGATACGCTGGTCGTGATCGACGCCTTGTGGAAGGCCGAGATGCGGCCCGCCAGATCGGCCAGCGTCACGAACTCGACCCCGGCGGCGGCCGCCTTGGCGATGAAGTTGGTGAACATCGACGTGACATAGGGGCTCGCCTGCGCGGCATCGCCGGTCCACATGGCGGGGCCGTAATCATGCCACGGCCACACGATGACCGGCGCATCGGCATGCGAGGTCAGCGAGGCCAGCTCCCTGGCCCACTCCGCCTCCGCTTCGGCGACCGTCTTCTTCTGGAATTCGATCAGCGAGAAGTCGAACATGGTGTTCGGCGCCAGATACACCTTGCCGTCCGCCGCATTGCCCGGCGTCTGATAGCCGAAGGCGTTGGGATAGCCCGCGCCCACGCCGGTATAGCCGCCCGACAGATAGGAGACATGCTTCATGATCTCCTGGCTGGTCGCGATCGTCTCGGGCGCGCCGGGCACCGCCGCGCCGCCCAGCGACACCTGACGGCCCAGATAGGCGCTCATCTGCTTTTCCAGCTCGGCGCGCTCGGCCCCGAACTCATAGGCGATCTGTTCGGCGGTCAGGACATTGGTGTCCTCGGGATGGGTATAGCTGTGCAGCCCGATCTCGTTGCCCGCCGCCATCATCCTGGCATAGATCGGCGCGGAGACCGACCAGTCGGTCGAACGCTGCTGCGCCGGGTCGTTGCCGATATTGACGTAATAGCTGCCGACGAAATTATAGAGCGACTTCCACTGGTCGAGGATGGGCAGCAGCTTGGTATAGATGCCGGCCGATCCGTCCTCGGGCCTCACCTCGTCCGAATATTGGCTCTGGTCCATGTCAACGCGGCTCGCAAACAGCCCGGCGTCGCGGGTCATCTGGAGCCCGACCTTCAGCCCGCCGGTGCTGGCCGAGCCATTCACCGAATAGCTGATCGCCTTTTGCAGCAGATTGTCGTCGGCCATCGCCGCTTCGGTCGAGAAGATGACGTTGCGGCCGCCGGTCTTCGTCGCGATGGCGGCGGCATAGTCCTGGCCGTTCACGGTCTGGGTCGCGATCGTCTCGCCGGTGCCGCTGACGCTGGTGAAGGCGTTCCAGCCGACGCCCTTATAGTCGCGGATCGTCTCGCCGGTGGCATAGCCGTCGAGCACGCTGTGATTGGCGTCGGCCGCCTTGATCGTCACGTCGGCGGGCCAGCCGCCGGTCACGCGGGTCGCGTCGAACAGCAGCTTCATCCGCGCATAGCTGTCGCCCGCCAGCGCGGTGCCGTCGGCGGCGTTGGTCATGAACTCGCCCGCCGCGATCAGGCCGATGCCGAACTGCCTGGTCGCCTGTTCCAGCGTGTGGGCGATGGCGTCCACCTTGTCCGCCTGGACGTTGCGGAACGAAGGGAAGACGATCGAGTCGTACTTGGCCAGCGTCGACAGGTTGGTCAGGTCGTCTTCGGTGATGATGTCGAAGGGGGTGCCCGCCTGCATCGCCTGGCTCTGCGCGGCCATGAACAGCTGCGAATAGGCGGTCTTGCTGAAATAGGCGTTGGCCGTCGTCTCGGACCAGACGATGGCGATGCGGTGCGAGGGGTCGGCGACGATGCCGGTGTCGTTGAAGACGGTGAAGGGCTTGGCCGAATAATTGCCGGGCAGGAAGACCTGGTCGTTCACGTCATAGAGCGTGTCGATCGCCTGCGGATTGCCGATCGCGGCCTTGGGCACGCGGAACTCGACCGTCTTGCGGTCCGCCGACCACGCCGCCTGCAACCCCGCCATCACCAGCGTCTCGCCCGCGCCGCCCTGATAGAGCGAGACGGTGCCGTCGGCGTTGAAGTTGATGTTGTATTCGGCGCCGCCCGCAAAGCCGAACACCTGATATCCGGTCGCGGCGTTGCGATCGGTGTTCAGCCACGCGGTGGTATTGGCCCCGATCGCCATCGGCGCGGTCATCGCGAAGACGAAGTCGCTGCCGTCGCTCCTGGCATAGATGGAATAGCCGTCGCCCAGCCCGGTATCGATGCGGTCGGCCGCGTTCCAGTCGGACAGGTCGCCATCCACGTTGATCGGTGTCGTCGCCATGATTTCCCCGTTGTCCCCCGCGGCCCCCATGACGCCCCGTCCGGCGGGCATGGTTCGCCTGTGTTAGTCCGGCTCGTACGCGCGGGGGACGCGCGGCGATATGACGGAGTCCGCGCCGCCTTTGTCCCGCCTGTTCCACAGCGATACGGACGGGACGATCTTGCCAGCACAATTTTGCTCGATAGGGCAAAAGCCCGTCTGGTTTTTGGAAAGACTCGAATGAGCCTGCACCTGCTCCTCGTCGAGGACGATGTCGAATATGCGGACCATCTGGTCCGGGCGCTGCATGCGCTGGATCACCGGGTCGAGCATGTCGGCGACGGGCGACAGGCGCTCGCCACGCTCGACCGCGAACAATATGACGCGGTGATCCTCGACCGGATGATGCCCCGGCTCGACGGGCTGTCGGTGGTGGAGACGATGCGCGCGCGCGGGATCACCGTGCCGGTCATCATGCTGACCGCCTTGTCGATGGCCTCGGACAAGGTCGAGGGGCTGGAGGCCGGCGCGGACGACTATGTCGTCAAGCCGGTCGATGCGCAGGAGTTGAACGCCCGGCTGGGCGCGGTGCTGCGCGGCCGCCGCTGGACGACGAGCGAGAGCGACACGATCCGCGCCGGGGATATCGTGGTCAGCCCGACCAGCTTTCGCGCGTGGCGCGGCGGACAGCCGGTGACGCTGGCCAATCTGGAGCTGAAGCTGCTGGCCGAACTGGCGCGCCATGCGGGCGAGGTACTGACCCGCGCCATGCTGATCGAGCGGGTCTGGGGCTATGATTTCGAGCCGGAGACGAACATCGTCGACGTCTATATCCGCCGCCTGCGCATCAAGCTGACCGAACAGGGCGGCAGCGACCCGATCGAGACGGTGCGCGGGATCGGCTATTCGATGCGGCCATGATCGAACGCGCGATCCGGCGGCTGTCGCTGCGCGGGCTGACCATCGGCGTCCTGCTGCTGTTCCTGGTCGCGACGCTGGGCACCGGCGTGTCGATCTTCGCGGCGAGCCGGGTCGCGGTGGCGGAACTGGTCGACCGCCGGATCGACATTGCGGGCGATCTGGTGCTGGAGCGCGATCCGGGCGAAGGGGTGATCCCCACCCCCATATTGCTGGCGCGCATCGCCGCCCTGTCGCGGCAGCGGGATACGGGCGATATCGGCCTGTCGCTGATCGCCCCCGACGGCCATACGCTGGGCGGCAACATCACGCTCAGCCGCGCGCTGCCGATCGGGCGCTCCAACCTGCGCCAGCATGACGGCATCGCCGGGCTGTCGCATGGCCGCGCGCTGGTCCGCGATGCGGGCGAGGGACGCCGCCTGGTCGTGGCGGTCGAAACCGAGCCGTTCGACAGCTATCGCGCGACGCGGACGCGCATCTATCTGGTCGGGTTCGGGTCGATCGTGCTGATCGTGCTGGGCGGGGGGCTGGCCTTTTCGCTGCTGGTCGGGCGGCGGATCCGCGATCTGCGCCGCACCGTCGATGCGATCATCGCAGGGAATGTCCGCCACCGCGTGCCGGTGACCGGATCGGCGGACGAGTTCGACCGCCAGGCCGACGCCTTCAACCGGATGCTCGACCGGATCGGCGAGCTGATGGAGGGGTTGCGCGGCGTGTCCAACGACATCGCCCATGACCTGCGCACCCCGTTGGCGCGGCTGCGCGCGCAACTGGCGGAGATGGTCGAGGACACCGCCGACCCCGTCCAGGCCGGGCGGGCGACCGCCGCGCTGGCGCAATGCGACGCGCTGCTCGCCATGTTCGCCGCGCTGCTGCGCATCGCCGAGATCGAGGCGGGCCACCGCCAGGCGGGCTTCGCCGCGATCGACCTGGCCGCCTTGGTCGAGGATAGCGCGACGATGATGATCCCGGTCGCCGAGGAAGCCGGGCACAGGCTGACGGTCGAGACCGCCGCGCGCCCGGCGGGCTTCGTCGGCGACCGGCAGCTGCTGATCCAGGCGATGGTCAACCTGATCGGCAATGCGATCAAATATGGCGCACCCCATGGCACGATCCGCGTCCGGCTGGACCCCGGCCCGGTGCTGCGCATCGCCGATGACGGCCCCGGCATCCGCCCCGAAGACCGGCCGCTGGCGCTGCGGCGCTTCGGGCGGCTGGACGGTTCGCGGGCGCAAGCGGGCCATGGCCTGGGCCTACCCCTGGTCGATGCCATTGCGCGGCTGCATCGCGGGCGGCTGGAGCTGGGCGATGCCGGACCGGGACTGGTCGTGTCGTTGTGGTTGCCCATAGCCTGAGAGTGCGCCTGGAAACTCGCGGGCCGGTGCCGCTAGGGCCGACCGACATTCGAGATTACCTCTTCTTCCCCTCTCCCCTGGACAGGGGAGAGGGTTAGCGAAGCTTGCCAGCCTGCTGGCTAGCGCAGCTAGGGTGAGGGGTCGAGCGAGCCCAAAGGCTCGCGCGCTCGCTTGGCGAGCGCCCACCCCTCACCCAGCTCCGACTAAGCCTTTGCTCTCGCAAAGGCCAAGTCTGCGCAACCCTCTCCCCTCTGCGAGGGGCGAGGGACGGAAAGGTGTCGCTGAATGTCGATCGGCCTTGCCGTACTTCCAAAAAAAGGGGCCGCCCCGAAGGACGGCCCCATAGTCGAGGGTAAGGGAATCGAACGGATCAGAAGCGAACCGTGCCCTCCAGGCCGATGGTCCGGGGCGGGTTGAAGTTCGCATAGTCGCCCAGCGTCGCCGCATTCGCGGCCGAACGGCGGTAGATATAGGTGTTGTTGAGGAGGTTGCGGCTCCACAGCGACACGGTCATCTTGGTGCCGTTCTCGGTCAGCGGCAGATCGGCCAGCGCGATGCGGCCGTTCATCACGAAGCTCTTGTCGGTGCGCGTCGTCTCGTTCTGGAAGCTGTAGACCGGGTCGGCATAGTTGCCGTCCAGGTGGAAGCGGACCTTGGCCTCCGAACCCGCCAGCGGCACCTCGTAATCGACATAGGCCGAGGCGGCGTTGCGCGGCGTGAACACCACGAAGACCTGGGTCAGCGCGTTGTTCAGGAACGGGTTCGGCGTCGCCGGTACGTTGGTGTAGGTGTACGCGTAAGACGCGCCGACCGTCATGCCCTCGACCGGGTTGGTGGTCAGGTCCGCCTCGATCCCGCGAATCTTGGAGGTGCCCGGCGCGTTGCGGGTCTCCTCGGTGTGCAGGTTGTAGGTCGGGCTCGACGGGTTGGTGTCGACATTGTCGAAGTCGATCTGCGTGCCCGTGCGGTCCATGATGTAACCGGCCAGGTTCAGGCGGACGCGGTGCTGGAACAGGTCCATCTTCGACCCGATCTCATAGGACTTCACGGCTTCGGGACCGAAGGCGGTGAAGGTCTGCGACCGCGCATTCGCACCGCCCGCGCGGTAGCCGGTCGAATATTTGGCATAGAGATGGATCGTGTCGCTGGCGTCGAACGCCGCCGTCACCATCGGATCGAACCGGTTGTTGTCGAAGGTGAAGGGGAAGTTGGTCGACTTGCCCTGCACCAGATACAGCGTGCCGTTGCGCTTGTCGTGGGTATAGCGACCGCCGACCGTCAGGTGGAACGCATCGAAGCCCGCCGGAGTATAGGTGCCCTGCGCGAAGGCGGCATAGCTATAGGCGCGCGCGAAGCTGCCCCGCTGGAGGAAGAACGAACCCGGCGCCCAGCCCTGGTTGCCCGAGGTGATGGTGCCCAGCGCGGTCTGCGACAGGATGGTGTAGCCCGAGCCGTCGGCATTCCACTGGTTGGTCGACGGGGTCGCGGCGACTTCACGCGCATTCTCGGTGAAGTAATAGAGGCCCGCGACGTAATCGAACTGCGGCAGGCTGCCCACCGCCTGGAATTCCTGGCTGAACTGGTGCTGCTGCATGAACGACAGGCTGTAACGGCTGAACTTGCCGTTCGGCAGGAAGACGGTGCGGTGCGCGCCGCCCGAATTGTCCCACTGATCGGTGTCGACGCCGCGCCATGCGGTGATCGAGCGCAGCTCCAGGCCGGGCATGACGTCATAGTTCAGCTTGGCCGAGAAGCCGTGCGTGCGGTCGGTGCTCAGCGCCTGCGGCACGCCGATATCGGCGGCCTTCATGCGGTTGTCGCCCGACACGACGACCAGCGGCGACAGCGGCGCGATGGTGCCCGAGGGCAGCTTGCCGCCATTGGCGTTGATCTGCGCGATCGTCGCGACCGGCAGGCCCTTGGGGTTGTAGTTGACCAACTGGCTGTAGAAGGGCGTGTTCTGGTCCTTGGCCTGGTCATAGGACAGCTCGACCGAGAAGCCGTCGACCGGCTTCCACAGCGCGGCGGCATGGCCGCCGACGCGGTTGAAATAGCCCCAGCCGGCGGCGCCGGGCAGCGGGTTGGTCACGAATGCGTTCTGGTGCTGGAGCACGCCGTCCAGCTTGATCGAGATGTTGTGCCACTCGGGCAGGTTCAGGTGCACCGCGCTGTTATAGGCGCCGTAATTGCCGATGCCGGCGGTCACCGCGCCGCCGAACTTGCCGGTCGGCTTGGCGGTGACGATCGACAGCGCGCCGCCCTCGGTGTTGCGGCCGAACAGCGTGCCCTGCGGCCCGCGCAGCACCTCGACGCGCTCGATGTCGAACAGCGCGGCATTCAGGCCCTGCGAACGGCCCAGATACACGCCGTCGATATAGACGCCGACGCCGGTGTCGCGCGCGGTCTGGTTCTGGTCGAAGGGGACGATGCCACGGATGCCGACGGTCAGCGCCGACTGGCGCGCCTCGAAGGTGGCGACGCGGAGCGACGGCACGGTGCCGTCGGCCAGGTCGAGCAGGCTCTGAACGTGACGGTCCTTCAGGACGGTCGGGTCGAGGACCGAGATGGCGATCGGCGTCTTCTGGAGGCTGGTCTCGCGCTTGGTGGCGGTGACCACGATTTCCTTCAGCTGGCCCGGCTCGTCCGCCGGATCGGCCGCCGCCGCGGGGGCGGGATCGGCGGGCTTGGCCGCGGGCGCCGGATCGGCGGGCTTGGTGTCGGCGGCAAAGGCGGGTGCGGCCGCCATCGCCAGGAACGCGGTGCCGCCCAGCAGCGTCGCGCGAATGAAATCGGTCTTCATGCTATCTTATCCCTATCCCCCGATCGACCTTCCGGTCGTCGCTGGCCGCGCGGATAGGGATGCTCCGCGAAGCTGGTGTTACCTTTTCATGACCAGCCCATACTTCCTCAATTCATTTTCATTTCATCTGGACCGGGCCGTGGCGGGGCGGGCGGGGCCGCCGTTCCGCCATGGCGGACCAGTTCCATCTTCTGCGGCAGGGTGCCGATCTCAATCCCCCGGGCCCGGAGCGCCTCCAGCAGCGCGAAGAGCACCGCGCTGCGCGTGCCATAGGCCGCACGCGGACTGTCGACATGGGCGAAGCAGTTGAAATGGATGCGCCCATCGACGATCGAATCGATAAAGGCCTTGGGCGCCGGGTCGGCCAGCACCGCCGCCTCGGCGGCGAAACAGTCGAGCACGATGGCGCGGACCGCATCCGCATCCTCCTCGATCGGGACCGAGAACTGAATCTGGATCCGCCCCAGCGGCCCGGCCAGCGTCTTGTTGAGCACCGACTTGGTAATGAGTTCGGAATTGGGGACGATCAGGGTGGAGTGGTCTGCCAGCTCGATCTCGGTCGACCGCACGCTGATCCGCTTGACGTCGCCCTCGTCGGTGCCGACGCGGATCAGGTCGCCGATCTTGATCGGCCGCTCGGCGAGCAGGATCAGGCCGGAGACGAAATTCTGGGTGATCGCCTGAAGGCCGAAACCGATGCCGACCGACAGCGCAGACAGCAGGAGCGCGATCCGCTCTACCCCGATGCCCAGCGACGCCAGCGCCCAGATCACCGCCAGCGCGATGCCGATATAGCGCGCGACCAGGCTGACCGAATTGCGCCCCGATCCGTCGAGGTCGGTCGCGGGCAGGTAACGATGCTCCAGCCAGCGCATGAAGACGCGCACCAGCCCCAGCCCGATGAACAGCACCGCCAGCCCGCGCAGGATCGCCCCCGGCGAGATCCAGACATTGCCGACCTTGATCCCGTCGGTGAACAGCGCCAGCTGGTCGAAGATCGCCCCCGGATCGCCGCTCGCCCCGAACGGCCGCAGCAGTACGCCGAGCGCGACCAGCACCAGCACCAGCCGCAGGATGCCCGACAGGGCCAGGCCGAACTGGTCGACCATGCTGCCGCGCACGCCCAGCGCGCGGGTCAGGGTGACGCCGACCTTGCTGTCGCGCACGAAGACGCTGGTGGCGATGTCGTCGGCGGCGACCAGCATCAGGTACAAGGCCGAGCCGAGCAGCACGGTCCAGCCGATCATCACCGCGACGAACCAGCTGAACCAGATATAGCCGATGGCCAGCGCCAGCCCGGCGACCGCCACCGCGATCCAGGCGAGCAGCGTGACGACGCTCAACCCCGCGCTGACCCCGGCGCTGGTGCTGTCCTCGCGTTCGGCACGCGCCGCGCGCAACCGTCCCAGCACGACCAGCGTCGCCGCGATCAGCATCAGGTGGAGCAGCGCCTCGACCGCCTGGGTCGCGATCACCGCGCTGCGGCTGCTGCCGATCGCGCCCTCGAACGACGCGACCATCGCGGTGGTGAAGGTCATCAGCGTCAGCAACCAGGACAGCGGACGCAGGCGGGTGGCGGTCTCGTCGTCGATCGGCGCGATCCGCCAGGAAGGCTGGCTGCGCATCAGGATCGCCCCCGTCACCGCCGCAGTGAACCCCGCCACGCCCGAGGCGAAGACGAATCCGTCGAGCAGCCCGGTCCAGCGTTCCGGCAACAGCCCCGACCAGCGCAGCCCCTGCACGAACACGAACGCCGCCATCAGCGGGCAGAGCGTCCCCACCGCGACCCGCCAGAAGGTGTTGGCCGAACGCCGCACCCGGCTGGGCGGGGCCTCCGCGATCAGCCTTCGCTGCGCCAGCCGGTGGGCGCCCAGCCGGACGGGGCCCAGCAGGATGACGGCGAGCGCGAAGCCCAGCATCGCATGCCAGGGGATGCCGCCGCGCCACTGGCGCGCAATCTGTTCATGCCCCTGTTGCAGGAACAGCGCGACCCGGCGCAGGTCGCGCGGCGTCTGGTCCAGCACGACCTTCCAGAAGCTGGGGCTGAGCGGCGACGGCACCTTGGAGGACAGTTTCTGGCTGAACTGTTCGGCCTTGCTGCGGTCGATCTCGTCGATCAGCTGCCCCGCCTCGACCCCGGCCAGCCGTCCGCGCTTGATCGCGGCATCCAGGGTCGAGCGCAGCGCGTTGAGGCTCTTGCGCTGGGCGCGCAGCTCGGGCGCCTCGACCTCGCCCGGCGTCACCGCGCCCAGCCCGGTGATCCGGGCATTGACCAGCGCCAGCTGCTCGGTCAGCGCGTTCACCGCCTGGGTCGTCGCATCCTGCGCGCCCTGCGCCTTGTCGCGCAGGTCCTGGCGGGCGTCGTCGTCGAGCTGCGCGTCGAGCCCCTGGTCGACCGCGCGGACATCCTGTTCGGCCTGGACGATGCGCGCCGTCGCCACCGTCATCGGGTCGCCCTGCGCGGCGACCGGCGCCGCCAGCGCCGGCATGGCGATCATCGTCAGCATCGCCGCGAGGATCGCGACGGGCCGGATGACGAAGCGAAGGGACAGCATCGGACAGGACATGGACAGGGCCAGCAGTTGCAGACGCGCCGGGTCATAGCTCCCCCTCCCCGCATTTGCCACTTGCTCCGAAATCGTGTGTACCGGGGAGCCCAGCCCGGCCGGGATCGTTCGGGACATTCAGGATTTTTTGGACGATGACCGATCTGGCCCCTCTCGACGGACATGCATGGCCGCCGGCCTCGCCGCCGGGATCGATGTCGCGTGACGCGCATGTGCTGGCCGGGATCAATCGCATCCTTCAGGAAGCGCTGCGCGCCTCGACCGAGGAGGAACTGGGCCGTCTGTGCCTGGAGGTGGCCGAGGACCTGACCGGCGCGGCGTTCAGCTTCTTCGGCGAGCGTCGCACCTCGCACGACCGGCTGGACCATATCGCGATCAGCGAACGCGGCTGGCGCTCCTATACCGGCGACGATCCCGATTTCAGCCAGCGGCAATTGCCCAACGGCATGAAGATCCACGGCATTTTCGGACAGGTCATCCTCCAGGATCGCAGCCTGATCGTGAACGACCCGACCAGCCATCCGTCGCGGGTCGGCCTGCCCGACGGGCATCCGGCGCTGCACAATTTCCTGGGGGTGCCGCTGCGCCGCGACGGCGAGACCTTCGCGATGTTCGCGCTGGGCAACCATCCCACCGGCTTTACCGAGCGCGAGCGCGCCATCGCCGAGGAACTGGCCCCCGCCATCGTCCAGGCGCTGCTGCGCAAGCGCGCCGAGGTCGCCTCGCGCGCCAGCCAGCGGCGGCTGCTGACCCTGATCGGCGGGATTCCGCAACTGGTCTGGACCGCGACGCGCGACGGGCAATGGACCTGGGCCAGCCCGCAATGGGTCGCGATGACCGGCCTGTCGGTCGAGGAGAGCCTGGGCCATGGCTGGCTGGTCGCGGTCCATCCCGACGATCGCGAGGCGGCGCGGCGCTTCTGGGCCGAGGCCAGCGATCGCGGCGACCTGGCGATGGAGGGGCGGCTGCGTCAGGGACAGAGCGGGCGCTATCGCTGGTTCAAGACGCGCGCGACCCCGGTCCATGACGATCATGGCGCGGTCGTCGAATGGTTCGGCACCTCGACCGATATCGACGACCTGCGCCGCCTGCGCGAACGGCAGGAGACTCTGGTCGCCGAGTTGCAGCACCGGGTGCGCAACATCCTGACCATCGTCCGTTCGATCTTCACCCGCACGGTCGAGAGCGGCGGCCCGATCGACGAGATTTCGGACCATTTCCGCGGCCGCCTCGACTCGCTGGCGCGCACCCAGGTGGTGGCGACGCAGACGCGGTCGGGCCGGGTCGACCTGGAAAACCTGATCCGCGACGAGCTGCTGGGGGTCGGCGCGATCGAGGACGAGCGGCTGTCGATCGGGGGGCCGGACGTGGCGCTGGCGGCCGATACCGCCGAGTCGGTCGGGCTCGCGATTCACGAGTTGACGACCAACGCGTTGAAATACGGGGCGCTGCGCCATGCGGGCGGGCGGCTGTCGATTACATGGAAAATCGAACCTAAATCAGATCGTAAATGCGAACTGATTGTAAAATGGGATGAAACAGGTGTACCAGCGATGCCGGTCCCACCTGTACGCCAGGGATTCGGGACCGAGCTGATCCGCGAGGCGCTGCCCTATGGGCTGGGCGCGCGGACCAGTCTGGAATTTCGCGGCGGCGGCGTCCTGTGTGTGATGTCGCTGCCTTTGCCGGGCGACGATGCCGGGCTATCGAACCGGAGCGCCGAGGGATGAGCCATTCGCCACTCGCCGAGAAACGGATCCTCGTGGTCGAGGACGAATATTTCATCGCCCGCGACCTGGAGCGGGCGTTGCGTGCGGCGGATGCGATCGTGATCGGCCCGGTCGCGACCCTCGAACAGGGGCTGGCGCTCGCCGAGAACGAGGCGCTCGACGCCGCCGTGCTCGACGTCAACCTGGCCGGATCGCGCGCCTTCGCGATCGCCGACCGGCTGTCGGCGCGCGACGTGCCCTGGGCCTTTCTTACCGGCTATGACGAATGGGCGCTCCCCGCCCCCTATCGGTCCGCGTCGATCGTCGCCAAGCCGTTCCACGCCGATCGCGTCATCCGCGCGATCGGGGCGCTGATACCCGACAAAGGATGCGCATGACTTCGACCTCCCTTCGCGCCGAAGCGATGATCCCGACCCCCGAAGACACGCTGTCGACGGCGGCGCTCCGCCGATTGTCGGCGCTCACCCCGCTGGATGAGGCCGATCTGGCGCTGCTCCGCCGCGCCGTCGCCGATCCGACCAGCTATCCGGTCCGCCACACCTTCCTGACGATCGGACGCCCGGTCGCCGAGCCGATGCTGCTGCTCCAGGGCTGGGCGGCGCGGGTTCGCATCCTGCCCGACGGGCGGCGGCAGTTCATGAGCTTCTATCTGCCCGGCGACGTGATCGGGCGCGCGCATCATCCGATGCCCCTCGCCTCGGCCACCGTCGTCGCGATCACCGAATGCGTGGTCTGCCCCGCCCCCGCCGCGCCGCCCGGATCGGGACTGGCCCAGGCCTATGCCATCGGCGAGGCGCTGGAGGAGGCCTATCTGCTCGGCCATGTCGTGCAGCTCGGCCGCCTGAACGCGCAGGAGCGGATCGGCGACTTCCTCCTCGAAATCTACGAACGGCTGTCGCTGGCGGGGCTGACCGTGGGCGGCAGTTTCGAGATGCCGCTGACCCAGGAGATGCTGGCCGATGCGCTCGGCCTGACCCCGGTCCATGTCAACCGCATGATCCAGCAGGCGCGGCGCGACGGCGAGCTGATGTGGAAATCGGGCCGCATCCTGCTGCGCGACCCCGACCGCACCGCGCGCACGATCGGCCGGATTTCGCCCCAGGTCAGCGGAGCCCCCCACCCCGCCCAGAAGCCGGCGCCGTAGGGCGGATCGCCACTGCGCCGGACTGCGGCGGAATGACCGGGAAGTGATCGCTTGGTGATCCACTCATCGCGTTTCACCGGAATGTCATCAACCTTTCGTCAAGCTGACATGCACGCCTCCTAACGCCGCCGCCGAACCGGCAGCAAGGCCGATGGGGGAATCATATCATGCTTACGTTGCGCAGCCTGCTAAAGGCTTCGGCCTCGCTCATCCTCGTGACCGGCCCGCTGACCGCCGCCGCACAGGAAACCGCCGCGACCACCGCCGCCGCGCCGCAGGCCGAACAGGACGACGATGCCGCCGGTCAGGGCGAGGAAATCGTCGTCAACGGCACCTATGCGCGCAGCCTGGCGGCGGGGATCGAGACCAAGCGCCGCGCCGCCTACGGCGTCGACTCGATCAGCTCGACCGATATCGGCAAGTTCCCGACCCAGAATGTCGCCGAGGCGCTTCAGCTGGTCCCCGGCGTCGCGATCACCCGCCCGCGCGGCGAGGGTCTGTATGTCAGCGTCCGTGGCCTGGGGCCGCAGTTCCAGAACACGCTGATGAACGGCCGCACCGTCGCGCTCAACGACCTGATCGAGAATGGCGGCGCGGCCGGGCGCCAGTTCCGTTTCGAGATGCTGCCCGCCGAGTTCACCTCCAGCATCGACGTGGTCAAGACCCCGACCGCCGACATGAGCGAGGGCGCGCTGGGCGGCAATATCGACGTCAAGACCTTCCGCCCGCTGGAGGTCGGCAACAAGACGACGATCAACATGCGCGGCACCTATACCAGCCAGACCAAGGAGGTCCGCCCCAACGTCACCGTGCTGACCAGCGCGAAGAACAGCGACGGCACCTTCGGCATCCTGGCGGGCGCGCAATATTGGGCCAAGACGGTCCGCAACGACCGCTTCATGAATTTCGGCTGGCTGCTCAACCGCTACACTGATGCGGCGCGCGGCGGCGCCCCGGCGGGCCTCTACTCGCCGACCCGCACCCGTCCGACCGTCGAGACCGAGGATCGCAAGCGCATCTCGGGGATCGTCTCGGCCCAGTGGCAACCGACGCCCGAGCTTCAGACGACGCTCGACGTCGTCGCGACGCGGCTCGACGTCGCCTATGACGAGTTCGGCCTCGACATCTATCCCGACGACGCCAACGTCACGATCGGCGGCGTGAAGCAGCCCTCGACCGTGCTCCAGCCCGGCTATACGGTCGTCGGCGACACGATCACCAAGGCGACCATCGCCAATGCCCGCTTCATGGCGTCGCGCGAATACAGCCTGAACCGCCACGACCTGATCACCATCGGGCTGAAGCAGGCTTGGAACCCCGATCGCTGGCACGTCACCGCCAACGTCAACTGGTCGGCCGCGCACAGCTATCACCCCGACTACAAGACCGGCACGGTGCGCAGCCGCGCCTATTTCATCGCGCCGCTGAGCTATGACGCCAGCGGCGGCTATCAGAACATGCCGACCTTCACCACGCCGGTCGACGTCACCAACCCGGCCAATTACAAGCTCTACCAGTTCAACATCGCGCCCAAGGACAGCAAGGACTGGGACTTCTATTCTCGCCTCGATGTCGGCCATGATTTCGACGGCTTCCTGTCGAAGCTGGCGGCGGGCGGCGAATATCACTGGCGCAAGCGCGACTATTTCCGCCGCGATTACCTGATCGACACCGCGACCAATCAGCCGCTGACCAGCCTGGGCGCGGGCGCCTATCAGCAGGTGCCGTACGGCGATTTCCTGTCGGGCGTGTCGGGCAATGCCTTCCGCAACTGGCTGGTGCCGGTGACCGACGCCTATGTCGGCAATTTCTTCACCCCCGCCATCCAGGGCCAGCCGCTGACCAATGGCGACCTGCGCTCGTCCTTCGTGGTGAGCGAGAAGATCGCCGCCGCCTATGTTCGCGCCGATTACCAGTTCGATGCCGGTTCGGTGCCCGTCACCGGCAATCTGGGCGTCCGCTATGTCCACACCGATCAGGTGGCGAGCGGCACGCTGACCAGCGGCAACACCGCCACGCCGGTCAGCTATCCCAAGACGTTCAACAACGTCCTGCCCAGCTTCAACCTGCGCGCCGACCTGACGCCCAAGCTGGTCGGCCGCCTGGCCGCCAGCCGGGTGCTGACCCGTCCCAACGTCACCGACACCGCGCCGCGCATCACCGTGTCGACCGACGCGGCCACCGCCAGCGGCGGCAACCCGCAGCTGGTGCCCTTCCTCGCGACCCAGTTCGACGGATCGCTGGAATGGTATTTCGCGCCGTCGGGGATGCTGTCAGGCGCGGTCTTCTACAAGGCGATGGACGATTACATCACCCAGTCGAATACCGAGATCACCATTCCGGGTCGCGGCACCGTCCGCCTGTCCAGCTCGGTCAATGGCGGCAATGCCAAGGTCTATGGTGCCGAAGCCGCGTACAGCCAGGTCTTCACCTTCCTGCCCCAGCCCTTCGACGGCTTCGGCGTGCAGGGCTCCTATACCCATACGGAAGTGAAGGCCGACTACACCGCCGGTTCGCGCACCATCAAGGACCAGCTGATCGGCCTGTCGAAGAACAGCTTCAACCTGGTCGGCTTCTACGACAAGGGGCCGCTGTCGGCGCGACTCTCCTATGTCTGGCGCGACAAATATCTGTCGAGCACGGGCAGCACGGTGCAGGCGCCGACCTATGTGGCGGCCTTCGGTTCGCTCGACGGCCAGCTCTCGGTGCGCGCCGCCGACAATCTGACGCTCAGCCTGGAGGGGATCAACATCGCGGGGGCGCATCAGGACACCTATAACGACAACAGCCTGCGCTTCGGCGAGATCAACTATTATGGCCGGACGATCCTGTTCGGCATTCGGGCGGAATTCTGATGAAGCGCATCCTCACCCTGGCGGCGGTCCTTGCGACCGCCGCCGCCCCGGCGCCGCAGCGGCCGCTTCGGATGAACGACATCCAGGTCGTCGGATCGCACAACAGCTACAAGCAGCGGATCGCGCCCACCGTCTTCGCCGAACTCGAACGCCGCGACCCCAAGCTCGCCGCCGCGCTCGACTATGACCATCTGACGCTGGCGCAGCAGCTCGACCGGGGCGTGCGCCAGCTGGAGATCGACATCTTCGCCGACCCCGAAGGGGGCCGCTTCGCGCATCCGGCGGGCGAGAAACTGGCGCGCGCAGCGGGCGAGCGGACGGACTTCGATGAAGCGGCGATGATGAAGCCGGGCTTCAAGGTCTTCCATATTCCGGAAGTCGATTACCGCTCCTGCGGCACGTTCAAGCGGTGCCTCGGCCAGATCGACGCCTGGTCGCGCGCGCATCCGCGCCACCTGCCGATCATGGTGACGATCAACGCCGCCGACCGGCCGATCAACAAGCCCGGCGTCACCGATCCCCTCCCGCTGACCGCGCCGCTGCTCGATGCGCTGGACGGCGAAATCCGCGACGTGCTCAAGCCGGAGCGGATCATCACGCCGGACGATGTCCGCGGGAACGCCGCCACGCTGCGCGAGGCGGTGACCACCAAAGGCTGGCCGACGCTGGAGCAGGCACGCGGCAAGATCTATTTCGTGCTCGACACCCCCAGCGACGTGTCCGACCGCTATCGCGCCGGGCATCCCTCGCTGAAGGGGCGGGCGATCTTCGGCTGGTACGACAGCGACCAGCCCGAGGCTTCGGTCGAGATCGTCGGCGATCCGCGCACCGATGGCGCGAAGATTCGCGAATGGGTGAAGCAGGGCTTCATCGTCCGCACCCGCACCGATGCCGACACGGTCGAGGCGCGGTCGAACGACCATCGTCGCCAGCAGGCCGCGATCGACAGCGGCGCGCAGGCGGTGTCGACCGACTATTATCCCGGCGCGCCGCGCCGCCCGTGGAGCCAGGGCTTCACCGTCACCCTGCCCGGCGGGGTGATGGAGCGCTGCAACCCGGTGACCCAGCCGGTCGGGTGCACGCTGCCGCAATAACATCTCATTCCTCCCCTTACAGGGGAAGAAAAAGTGTCCGGCCGCTGACGCCCTTTTCATCTCGGGGCAAGGCGGGGTTCAGCCATCATCCGCCACTTTACCCTCCGATGAAGCCTGCGCCGCGTCGGCGTGTGGCGGGAACGGAAGAAGCGGTGCATGACGCGAACCGCGAGCCTGTTGATGATAGCCCCGGTCCTGATGACCGCGATCCCGGCCCATGCCGCCGATCCGGCGCGCGACGCAGCCTGGGCCGAGCGGCTCGGCTGGGGTCCGTCGGCCGCGCCCGATACGGGCCCGGCGCCGGGCAGCGACGCCTGGCTGCGCGGACAGCTGGATGCGACGCCCGCCCCCCTCCCCCCGGCGGTGCAGGCGCAGATCGATGCGATGCGCATCTCGAAGGAGCCCGTCGCCGCGCTGGTCGTCGAGACCGACGCGCTGCAACGCGACGCCAATCTGCTGACCGATCCCGACCGCAAAAAGGCCGCGCGCGAGGTCTATCAAAAGGCGATGAATGCGCTCGCCGACGAGGCGCGGCAGCGTTTCGTGCTGCGCGCCCTCTATGCGCCCGACCCGTTGCGCGAGCGGATGACCTGGTTCTGGTTCAACCATTTCAACGTCCAGGCGGGCAAGCGCGATATTCGGGCGATGGTCGGCGATTATGAGGACACGATCCGCACCCATGCGCTGGGCCGGTTCCGCGACCTGCTGGAGGCGACGCTGCGCCATCCGGCGATGCTGCGCTATCTGGACAATGACCAGAATGCGCGTGGCAAGATCAACGAGAATTACGCGCGCGAGATCATGGAGCTTCACTCCATGGGCGTCGGTTCGGGCTATACCCAGGCCGATGTGCAGGAACTGGCGCGCATCCTGACCGGGGTCGGCGTCGACCAGAAACCCGATGCCCCCAGGCTGAAGCCCGAGCTCCAGCCGCTCTATCTCCGGGCCGGGCTGTTCGAGTTCAACCCGGCCCGCCACGATTTCGGGACCAAGCATTTCCTGGGCCATGAGATCAAAGGATCGGGCTTTGCCGAGGTGGAGCAGGCGCTCGACCTGATCGCCGACAGCCCGGCGACCGCGCATCACATCGCGCAGAAGATGGCGACCTATTTCACCGGCGACACGCCCCCGCCCGCTTTGGTCGAACGGATGGCGGCGACCTTTCGCCGGACGCATGGCGACATTGCCGCCGTCCTGAAGACGATGATCCGGTCGCGCGAATTCGCGGCATCGGCGGGCCGGGGGTTCAAGGATCCGGTCGACTATACGCTGTCGGCCGTCCGGCTGGCCTATGGCGACCGGGTGATCGCCAATCCCCAGCCGGTCGTCGGCTGGATCCGCCAGATGGGCGAAGGGCTGTACGATCATGAGACCCCCGACGGCTATGACCTGACCAGCGCGGGCTGGTCGGCGCCGGGGCAGATGGCGACGCGGTTCGATATCGCGCGCCAGATCGGCGGCGGCGCGGCGCGGCTGTTCCAGCCCCCCGACGCCGCACCCGGCACCCCGCCGCCACCCGCCCCGCCGCCCGCGCTGAAGGATTCGCCCGTTCTCACCAAGCGGATGGCGACGCTGGGCAAGCCGACCCTGGCCGCGCTGGCGCAGGCGCGCTCGCCCGCCGAATGGAACGCGCTCTATTTCTCCTCGCCCGAATTCATGCATCGATAGGAGGATGGCATGACGATCCCGCCCCTGCATCGCCGCGATCTGTTGAAGGGCGCCGCCGCCATGGCGCCGATGGTCGTCGCCGGCCGCGCCTTCGCCGCACCGCAGGCGGGCAGCCGCTTGCTGGTCGTGTTCCTGCGCGGCGCCTATGACGCGGTGAACATCGTCAGCCCCAGCGGCAGCGACTTTTATCGCCAGTCGCGCCCGACGATCGCGCTGGCCCGGCCCGATCCGGCCGATCCCCATGCGCCGCTGCCGCTGGACGCCGACTGGGCGCTCCACCCGGCGCTGAAGGACACGATCCTGCCGCTATGGCAGGCGCGACAGATCGCCTTCGTGCCGTTCGCGGGCACCGACGATATGAGCCGCAGCCATTTCGAGACCCAGGACACGATCGAGCTGGGCCAGCCGGTCGGCGGGCATCGCGATTATGGCTCGGGCTTCATGGCGCGGCTGGCGGATATCCTCGGCACGGGCGAGCGGCCGATCGCCTTCACCGACCAGCTGCCGCTCTGCTTTCGCGGCGGCGAGGACCCGATCCCCAATCTCGCGCTCGCCAATGTCGGCAAGCCGATCGACCAGCGCCAGGCCGCGCTGATCCAGAGCATGTATGCCGGTCATCCCGAACTCGCCCGTTCGGTCAGCGAAGGCTTTGCGGTGCGCGACACCGTCTACCGGACGCTGGACCAGGAGATGAAGGCCGCCAGCCGCGGCGCGGTGTCGCCCAAGGGCTTTGCCCTGTCGGCGCAGCGGATCGGGACGCTGATGCGCGACCGGTTCAACCTGGCCTTTGTCGATGTCGGCGGCTGGGACACGCATGTGAACCAGGGCGGCGCGACCGGCTATCTGGCCGACCGGATCGGCGAACTGGGCCGCGGGCTGGCGGGATTCGTGCAGGCGATCGGGCCCGAGGCATGGCGCACGACGACGGTCGTCGTGGTGTCCGAATTTGGCCGCACCTTCCGCGAGAATGGCGATCGGGGCACCGATCACGGCCATGGCAGCATCTATTGGGTGCTGGGCGGCGGCGTGTCCGGCGGCCGGATGGCGGGCGATCAGGTCGCGCTGTCCGCCGCCACGCTCAACCAGAATCGCGACCTGCCGGTGCTGACCGATTACCGCGCGTTGATCGGCGGGCTGGTCGGCCGCCAGTTCGGCCTGTCGGGCGAACGTCTGGCGACCCTGTTCCCCGGCACCCGCGCGAGCGATCTGAAGCTGGTCTAGCGCCGATCGCCATTCAGGATTGCCTTTCCTTCCCTCGCCCCTCGTAGAGGGGAGAGGGTTGCGCAGACTTGGCCTTTGCGAAAGCAAAGGCTTAGTCGGAGCTGGGTGAGGGGTGGGCGCTCGCCCTGCGAGCGCGCGAGCCTATAGGCTCGCTCAACCCCTCACCCAAGCTGCGCTAGCCAGCAGGCTGGCAAGCTTCGCTAACCCTCTCCCCTGTCCAGGGGAGAGGGAAGAAGAAGCAATGCTGAATGTCGATCGACTCTACGTCAGGCCGAAAGCCGCAACGGCACCGCCTGATCGCGGGCGCGGATGTCGTCCAGCACATCGTCGAGCGTCAGCTCGGCCAGCTTGTCCTCCAGCGCCTCGCGCACCGGGGTCAGCATCGATTCGAGGCTGGCGGTGATATGCCGGTCGATCAGCCCGTCGCCCTCGGGCGGCTGGCGGTGAAAGGCGAAGAAGTTTCGATCCTCCACCGCCTGATAGACATCGACCAGCCGGATTTCCGCCGATCGCCGGGCCAGCATCGCGCCGCCGCGATTGCCCAGTTGCGACCGGGTCAGCCCGGCGCTCGCCAGTCGGAGCAGCAGCGCGCGGACCACCGCCGCGTTGGAATTGACGCTGAGCGCGATGTCTTCCGAGCGCAGGGGCGTATCGCCATGGTTGGCCATGAGCGCAAGCATATGCAGCGAAACGACAAAACGCGTGCTGGTCGGCAAGAAACGTTGCTCCTTATTCCTTCGTCCCATGATCCGTCCGCGCGGGCACAGGCCTCACCCTCTTATGGCCGGATCGGGCCGAACACGCAATTCATAACTCATGTTATTTTTGCATATTCCCGCTGCGTAAACGCGCAAGTCCGCATCCGTATCCGGCCCCACCATCAGGAAAATATAATGGGGCCAAGGATATGCGAGGCGCGACGGAACGCCGCCCGCCTTAGCGGGCGGGTGCAGGCGCGGGCAGGCGGATCTCGAACAGCTCGGGCCAGTTCTTGCCGGTGACGAAGATGCGATGCTTCACCCGGTCGAAGGCGATGCCGTTGGCGACCGAGTCGGGATCGGTCAGCCCGACCCGCGCGATCAGGTCGCCCAGATCGATCACCCCGACCACCTGCCCCGAACCGGGATCGATCCGCACGATATAGCGGGTCATCCAGACATTGGCCCAGATCTGCCCGTCGATATATTCCAGCTCGTTCAGGTTCTTGAGCGGCCGTCCGTTCACCGTCACGTCCAGCGTGCGCGCGACCTTCATCGTCGCGGGGTCGAGGAAGCGCAGGCGCGGCGTGCCGTCCGACAGGATGATTCGATGCCCGTCATCGGTCATCGCCCAGCCCTCGCCCTCATAGCGCCATTCGCCGACCCGCTTGAGCGCCGGGCGGCTCCAGCGGAAACCCCGCCCGCCATGCCAGGTGACGCTGCGCAGTTCCTTACCCCAGGCGACGATGCCCTCGCCGAACAGGCCGTCGGGGACGATCGCCTGGCGCTGGGTCTTGCCGGTGGCCAGGTCGACCTGGCGGATCACGCTCTGCCCCTCGCGCCCCGTGCTTTCGTACATCGTGCCGTCGGCGATCAGCAGCCCTTCGGTGAAGGCGGTCGTGTCGTGCGGATAGGCGCGGACCAGCTCGGGCTTCTCGACCACCGGCGGGGCCGGTGCAGCGGGAGCCGTCTGCTGCGCCGCCGCCGGAATCGCCAGGGCGAGCGCCAGGATCGGGGCGAGCCGGATCACAGCGTGCGCACCAGCCGCGCCACCCGCGCGATCCAGGCGGGGGCCGCCACCGTCACGCCGGCAGCACCGGGTTCGAGCGGCAGCAGGCGGAGCGTGTCGTCCCCCACCCCCGCCAGCCGGGCAAAGACATAGCCGCCGACGGCGCGCGGCACGAGGATATCGCGATTCATGGCGTCGGCGAACCTATCGGGCGCCAGCGGTTCGCACCAGAGCTCATCGCCCGCCCGGTAGTCGCCGACCGCACCGGTGACGGTGACGGCGATCATCCCCGGCGTCGCACAGGGCGGCGAGACGGCGCGCGCGCTGCGCGGTGCCACCGCCCCGCGCGGCCCCAGCAGCGCGGCCACCGGCAGCGTCTCGCGCACCGGCAGCGTGACCAGATCGGCGGTGGTGCAGCCCAGCGCGGCGGCGATGCGGTTGAGCCAGGGCAGCGACACGGTCCGCGTCCCCATCTCCAGCCGCCCGATCGTCTGCGGCGTGGTCGGCGGGCAACAGGCGCGCGCGACATCGTCCAGCGTCATGCCCTTGGCCCGCCGCACTTCCCGGATCGCGGTGATCATGTCCCTGTGCCCCTCCAATCCCTGCCGGCGGTCAGCCGGTCCGGCGCCCGCGCTGCTGGCGGAGCCCGTCCGGCTGGGCTAAGCGCCGAGCCATATTCTGTCGGAGTTATCGCCCATGCGGTTCGAGATCGTCAAATGCCATGGTTCGGGCAATGATTTCCCGATGATCGACGCACGCGCCCTGACGCTCAGCGAAGCGGAATGGGCCGGGGTCGCGCGCGCGCTGGCGAACCGCGCGGGGCCGGTTGGGGGCGATGGCTTGCTGCTGCTGGTCCCCGGCGACGACCGCGCCGCCTTTGGCATGGTGATGCGCAACAGCGACGGCAGCGAGGCCGAGACCTGCCTGAACGGCGTCCGCTGCGTCGCGCGCGCCGGGTTCGAGGCGCTGGGGATCGAGGCCGCGACGGTGCGGCTCAAGACCTCGCACGCCGATGCGGTCCATGACGCCGATCTGGCGCCGGGCGTCTATACGGTGCGCGAGACCGCCGGGCCCGCCGGGCTGTCGACCGCCGCCTGGCCGATCCATGGCGCGCCCGACCGGCTGGTCGAGGCGGTGCTGCCCATGCTCGATGCCGGGCGGCGCTTCACCGCAGTCACCATGCCCAATCCGCATCTCGTCCATTTCGTCGACGCGGTGGACGAGGCCGAGCTGGTCCGGCTGGGCGGCATTTGCGAGGCCGCACCCGACTGGCTGCCCAACCGCGCCAATGTCTCGTTCGTGGAGGTACGCGGCGACGCGCTGTTCGTCCGGACCTTCGAGCGCGGGGTGGGCCTGACCGACAGCTGCGGCAGCGCGATGGCGGCATCCACCTATGCCGCCTGCCTGACCGGGCGGATCGGCTGGGACGTGCCGACCGTGGTGTTCAACCGGGGCGGGCTGGTCCGCGCCTTCGCGCAGGCGGACGGCATGGTCACGCTGTCGGGCAATGCGACCTATGAATGGGCGGGCTCGGTCACGGTCGACCTGGCGAGCGAAACCGCCAGCGACCTGGTGGTGGAACGGCATTTCCCCGACGAGCGCGCGGCGTGGGAGGCGGCCCGGCGGGGTTGAGGGACGCGCGTATCGGGCGTGGCCTTCGACTTCGCTCAGGCTGAACGGAGTTTGGGGTAAGGGACGAACGGGCAAATCTTGCGGGGAGCATGGACGGGCCAACATCTCGCCAGAGACAATTCCCCCGCTCCGTTCAGCCTGAGCGAAGTCGAAGGCCACAGGAAAACGCGCGCGGCAAGCATCGACCATCCCGATGCCCCCTCGCCCCCACGCAACGCAACGTCCCGCCGACGCGTTATCCCGCCATGCTCCCCGTCCGCCGCCAGATTGCCGACCAGATCCGCGACGTCGTCGGCAGTCGCGACCTCGACCTGACCCGGCCGCCGGGCGATGACGGGCTGTTCGGCCCCGGTTCGGCGACCTGGGCGGTGCATGGCGATTTCACCGCGATGATGGCGGGCGGCATCGCCTCGCTGCTGATCCAGATGCTCCATCCCGCCGCGCTGGCCGGGGTCTGGGACCATAGCGATTTCCGCCGCGACATGGCGGGGCGGCTGCGGCGGACCGCCGGGTTCATCTCGGTCACCACCTATGGCGCGACCGAGGCGGCCGAGCAGGTGATCGCG
Source organism: Sphingomonas sp. NCPPB 2930 (assembly GCF_042867205.1). Lineage (NCBI taxonomy): Bacteria > Pseudomonadati > Pseudomonadota > Alphaproteobacteria > Sphingomonadales > Sphingomonadaceae > Sphingomonas > Sphingomonas sp. NCPPB 2930. The sequence goes on from NZ_JBHZQU010000011.1 coordinate 118,340, forward strand.
CGGGTGCGCCACGTGCATGACCGGGTGAAGGGCACGCTGCCCGACGGCACCCCCTATGCCGCCAACGATCCGCACCTGCTGACCTTCGTGCACGCCGCCGAGGTCGACAGCTTCCTGCGCGCGCACCGCACCTATCGCGACCCCGATTTCTCCGATGAACAGGCCGACCGCTATCTGGCCGAGATGGCGCAGATCGCGCGCCGCCTGGGGGCCGTGGACGTGCCCGAGGACCGGCACCAGCTTGCCCGGTTCCTCGCCTCGGTGCGCGGCGAATTGCGGGTCGATGCACGGACCCGCAGCGTCGCCCGCGTGCTGCTCAACCAGCCCGCCCCCAGCCCCGCGCTCGCGCCGGTCAGCAACTGGCTGACCCAGGCGGGGATCGCGCTGCTGCCCGACTGGGCGGCGCGGCTGCATGGCCTGGACGGCGCGGTCGCGATGCGTCCCGCCATCCGGGCGGGCACGCGGCGGCTGGGCGGCGCGATCCGCTGGGCGCTGGCGCGCTAGGCTCAGCCCAGCCGCCGCAGCGCCGCCAGATAGGCGCGCATCCCCTCCAGCGCGCGGTCGGTCAGCACCATGAAGGCGCGGCGGCGATCGGCGGGATCGGGCTGGCGCGCGAACAGCCCCGCCTCGGTCATCTTGCCGATCCAGCGCAGCGCGGTGGTCGGCGCGACGGCGGCGGCGATGCACAGGCTGGACACCGACACGCGGTGCCCCTCCAGATGCGCGGCATAGAGATCGAGCAGCATGTCCCAGGCGGGTTCCTCGAACAGTCCCTCCCCGAACAGCCCGTCGCGCAGCCGCCGCGCGCGGATCATCCGGCGGACGATCTCGGCATCGCCCGGCTGGGCGCGCGCGGTGGCGGCGTGGAAACTCTGATGCCGGTCGCCGACTCCGCCGCGCCCCTCCTCCTCGCCCTGCACCGACAGCCGCGCCAGCACCTCGGCGATCCGGGCGACCTCGGCGTTCAGCTGGCGCAGCCGTTCGGATTCGCCCTCATGGACATGGCCGTGCAGCATCGACGCGCCGCCATTGGTCGCCCCCGCCACCGCCAGCGCGGCGACCAGCTCCAGCTCGCTCGCGTCGCACAGCATCACGACGCGCGGGCCGAGCAGCATCGCGGCGACCAGGTCAATATCGGCGGTCGGCAGGCTGACCAGCACCGGCAGGTCGAGCGCGGTCGCCACCGCGTCGATCCGCGCCAGCGCCACCTCCATCGCCAGCGCCTCCGCGCCGTGCGTGTCGATCATCAGCAGCGGCCGCCCCGCCTGCCGCCCGATCTCCTCGGCGACCGCGGGCCAGTCGATCGCGCGCATCACCCGCCCGCCGGCCTGCCGCACCGCCTGCCCCGCCGCGCCGCTCAGCGCGGGCGCGCTGATGACGACGACCGGAAATCCGTCCCCATAAGGGTCTAGCTGTTCCACACCTGCTCCCCGCCGCCCGCCATGGCGGGCTTTCGATCACGGTCGCAGCATGACCGGCCCGGCGGAGCCGCCGCCCCGCCGTCGCCATCGTCGCTGCGACCGGGATGACGTCCGGGAGTCGACGTCAGTCCGAATCGGACGCTCAGCCGAGCGCCTTGACGATCTCTTCGACCATCTTCTTCGCGTCCGCCAGCAGCATCATGGTGTTGTCGCGATAAAATAGCTCGTTATCGACACCGGCATAGCCGACGCCGCCCATCGACCGCTTGATGAACAACACCGTCTTGGCCTTTTCCACATCGAGCACCGGCATGCCGTAGATGGGCGAGGACTTGTCGGTCTTGGCCGCCGGGTTGGTCACGTCGTTCGCGCCGATGACGAAGGCGACGTCGGTCTGCGCGAACTCGGCGTTGATGTCCTCCAGTTCGAACACCTCGTCATAGGGCACGTTCGCTTCGGCCAGCAGGACGTTCATATGGCCGGGCATCCGCCCCGCGACCGGATGGATGGCGTATTTGACGCGCACGCCCTCCTTCTTGAGCAGGTCGCCCATCTCGCGCAGGACATGCTGCGCCTGCGCCACCGCCATGCCGTAACCGGGGACGATGACGACCTGTTCGGCCTGGCTCATCAGGAAGGCCGCGTCCTCCGCGCTGCCGCGCTTCCACGGCCGGTCGGTCGCCGCCGCAGCCCCGCCCCCCGCATCGCTCGCGCCGAAGCCGCCCGCGATCACGCTGACGAAGCTGCGGTTCATCGCCCGGCACATGATATAGGACAGGATCGCGCCCGAACTGCCGACCAGCGCGCCGGTCACGATCATCGCCGTACTGTGCAGGGTGAAGCCCATCGCGGCGGCGGCCCAGCCCGAATAGCTGTTCAGCATCGACACCACGACCGGCATGTCCGCGCCGCCGATGGGCACGATCAGCAGAAAGCCGATGACGAAGGACAGGAGCGTGATCGTCCAGAAGATCCACGGTGCCTGGTCGCGCGTGAACATCGCCACGAGGAGGACGATCGCGCCGAGCAGCCCCGCGTTCAGCGCATGGCGGCCGGGCAGCAGGATCGGCTTGCCCCCCATATTGCCGTTGAGCTTCAGGAAGGCGATCACCGAGCCGGAAAAGGTGATCGCGCCGATCGCGACGCCCAATGCCATCTCGACCCGGCTGACGACATGGATGCTGGCAAAGGGCTGTCCGATCATCGGCACCACCATGTCGGCGATGTCGAAGGCGACCGGGTTCAGGAAGGCGGCACAGGCGACCGCGACGGCGGCGAGTCCGACGAGCGAGTGGAAGGCGGCGACCAGCTGCGGCATCGCGGTCATGGCGATGCGGCGCGCGGTGGTGATGCCGATCGCCGCACCCAAGCCGATGGCAGCAAGGATTTCGAGAACGGCAACCCAATCAATCTGAGAACCAAAGGGGCAAATTGCCTCTCCGATTTCACATGCCGTCGTCCAACCGGAGCCGATCGATGGCACATGCGTCACCAGCGTCATGACGACGGCAATCGCCATGCCGATCATGCCGAAGCGGTTGCCCCGCTGGCTGGTCGTCGGGCTCGACAATCCGCGCAGCGCCAGGATGAAGCACACCCCCGCCACCAGATAGGCAAGCGAAACCCAGGGGTTTGCGGCAACGGCCTCGACCGCAGGGGCGAGCGGCGCGGGCGGCACGGGGGCGATCACGAGCGCTTCTCCTTCTTGCGGTACATGGCGAGCATCCGCTGCGTCACCGCGAAGCCGCCGAAGATGTTGATGCTGGCCAGCACCACGGCGCCCAGCCCCAGCCACTTGGCCACGCCCGAACCCGTCGCCCCAGAGGATGCGGCGGACGCAATCAGCGCCCCGACGATGATGACCGAGGAAATGGCGTTGGTCACCGCCATCAACGGCGTGTGCAGCGCGGGCGTCACCGACCAGACGACATAATAGCCGACGAAACACGCCAGCACGAAGATCGACAGGATCGATACGAAGTCCATCTTATTCCTCCCCGAGGTGGCGGTTGGCGGCGGTGGCGAGGATATGGCCGGTCACGCCCTCGATGTTTTTCCGGATATCGATCGCTGCGATACGAAGGGTAATCAGGCCGCGATGTGCGAACCAGCGATCCCTGGCCTCGTCGCGTGCCGGTCGATCGCCACGTCCATGCGCTTCGCTATCCACCTCAACGACCAGTCTTGCCTCGTGACAGTAGAAGTCGGCGATATAGGGGCCTGACGGATGCTGACGCCGGAATTTGTAGCCACCAGGACGTCGGCGGAGCACCTGCCACAACGTGATTTCGGGTGCCGACATCGCCCGCCGCAAACCCCGCGCCCGACCGCCGATCCCTTCGTCGCCCTGTAACATCCTAATTCCTCCCCTTTAAGGGGAGGTGGCGCGCGCAGCGCGTCGGAGGGGTGTCCCCCTCTCGAGAACGCGACACCCCTCCGTCAGGGCTTCGCCCTGCCACCTCCCCTTGCAGGGGAGGAAATAGGGTCACGACTGCAACCTCGGGTTCACCACCTGCCCGCCCCGTGTCAGCCGGATCGCGTCGCCGATCTCCGCGTCCAGCACCGGGCGTCCGGCGTCCTTGTCCCAGAAGGCGGCCAGGAAATTGTGCAGGTTGCGCGCGAACAGTGCCGAGGCGTCGGCGGCCAGGCGGCCCGGCATGTTGCGGTGGCCGATGATCGTGACGCCGTGGCGCGTCACCACCTCGCCCGCCACCGCGCCCTCGACATTGCCGCCCGCCTCGACCGCCAGGTCGACGATGACGCTGCCCGGCCGCATCGTCGCGACCTGCGCATCCGTCACCAGCCGCGGCGCGGGGCGGCCGGGGATCAGCGCGGTGGTGATGACGATGTCCTGCCTGGCGATATGTCCCGCGACCAGTTGGGCCTGGGCGGCGCGATATTCCTCGCTCGTCTCGCCCGCATAGCCGCCGGTGCCCTCGCCCTCGATCCCCGCCACGCCCTCGACGAAGATCGGCTTGGCGCCCAGCGACTGGATCTGCTCCCGGGTGGCCGAGCGGACATCGGTGGCCGACACCTGCGCGCCCAGCCGCCGCGCGGTCGCGATCGCCTGGAGCCCCGCGACGCCCACCCCCATCACGAAGACGCGCGCCGCCGGGATCGTCCCCGCCGCCGTCATCATCATCGGCAAAGCGCGGCCATAGGCGTTCGCCGCCTCCAGCACCGCCTTGTACCCGGCCAGATTGGATTGGGACGACAATATGTCCATCGACTGGGCGCGGGTGATGCGCGGCATCAGGTCCATCGCCAGCGCCTCCAGCCCGGCGGCGGCATAGCCCGCGACCGTCTCGTGCCGCCGGAACGGATCGAAGGCCGCGACCACCCAGGCGCCCTCGCCCACACCGCGCAGCCCCTCGACCTCGGGCGCCTGGACCGCCAGGACGATCCCCGCCCCCGCCAGCACCTCGCCGCGTTCGGCGACGGTCGCGCCCGCCTGTTCGTAATCGCCATCGGCGATCCCCGCCGCCTGTCCCGCGCCGCGCTCGACCGCCAGCGTCGCGCCCAGCGCTGTCAGCTTGCGCACCGTCTCCGGCGTGGCGGCGACGCGGCTCTCGTCCCCGGCCGTCTCCCGCAGCACCGCGATATGCACGCCCATCACATCACGCGATCAGCCAGAGGACGATCGCCACCAGAATGGCGACGCCGATCGATCCCCATTTCAGCATTCCGATCATCCGATCATAGGTCGCGACATGCGCCTTCATGTCGCCGGTGCCGGTCTCGTTGGCCGCCATGATCCTCACCCTTGCTGTCGGCATGCGAAAGTGGGTCCTTCCGCATTCACCGGATCAGGAGCTTATTCACCGGCACAGGCGGATCAACCCCGAAATGGCCCACGGGTCGTAACGGCGCAAAATCGAACGCTTGGGTCGCAATATAAGACGTGCCTTTGCGTCGTGTTTCGGACATTGTCCCGAATTAACGCAGATTTTAACAAAGTTGCGCCATCCAGGGGGCAACGGGGACTACGGGACGGTTTATGACGCGCAACGGCCAACGTTTGCTGCTGCTGATCGACGACGAACCTGCGCAACGGCGACTGATTGCCGCTTTGGCGCAGCGCGGCGGCTGGCGCACGCTGTTCGCGACCGATGCCGATATGGCGGCCTCCGTCCTGGGTTCGGTGCAGGGGCGCGAGTTGGACGCCGTGCTGATCGACCATTGGGCACCCGGCGCGGACGCGACCGCCCTGATCGCCGATTGCCATGCGCTTCGCCCCGAACTGCCCATCCTGATGCTGACCGCCAATGACTCGGTGGCGCAGGCGGTGGCGGCGATGCGCGCGGGCGCGACCGACTTCCTGGTCAAGCCGCTGGCCCCCGAGCGCCTGCTCGGTGCGCTGGAGGCGGCGGTCGCCGCGCAGACCAGCGGCGAGCTTCGCCCGCTGACCGAGAAGATCCCCGCGCTGCTCGCCTTTGACGATATCGTCGGCGACGCCCCCGAATTCCGCGCCGCGCTGGCCGTCGCCGCCAAGGCCGCGCGCGCCCGCGTGTCGGTGCTGCTGGAGGGCGAAGGCGGCGTCGGCAAGGAATCGCTGGCCGAGGCGATCCATGCCGCCTCCCCCCGCGCCGATCGGCCGATGCTGCGCGTCAACTGCGCCGCCACCCCCGCCAACCAGCTCGACAGCATCATCTTCGGCCATGAGGAAGGCGCCTTTGCCGGCGCGTTCGAGCGGCGGATCGGCAAGATGGTCGAGGCGGACGGATCGACCCTGTTCCTCGACGAGATTTCGGGCATGCCGCTCGACACGCAGGCGCGGCTGCTCGACATGCTCCACACCGGGGCGATCGTGCCGCTGGGCGCCCGCCACGCGCGCGAGGTCGATGTCCGCGTCATCGCCGCCTCCGACGGACGCCTGCTGGAAGCGGTCGAGGCGGGGCGGTTCCGCGAGGACCTTTATTACAAGCTCAACACCGTTCATGTCGCGATCCCGCCGCTGCGCGACCGCGCGGACGACGTGCCCGCGCTGGCAAGGCATCTGCTCGACCGGATCGCGCAACAGCCAGGGCTGCGCTGGCTGGGCATCACCGAGGACGCGCTCGACCTGCTGCGCCGCTATGACTGGCCGGGCAATGTCCGCCAGTTGCAGAACGCGCTCTTCCGCGCCGCCGTGCTGTGCGAGGGCGATGTGCTCAACGCCTCGGATTTCCCGCAGATCGCCTCGCTCGGCGACCGGCCCTCGGCGACGACCGGCGCAGCGAACGGGATGCACAATGGCGGGATCAACCTGTTCCGCCCCGACGGCAATCTGCGCCCGCTGGAGGATATCGAGGCCGATGTCATCCGCCTAGCGATCGGCCATTATCGCGGCCGCATGACCGAGGTCGCGCGGCGGCTGGGGATCGGGCGTTCGACGCTCTATCGCAAGCTGGGCGAGCTGGGCATCGACAACGCCGCCTGACCTCTCCCCCGGTTCGGCCGGGGGAAGACGGCAGGAATCTTACCAGAGCACGCCGTCGACCGGCTTCATCGGTTCGGGTGCGGGGTCGCCGATCGCCTGGAGCAGGTCGATCTCGATCGTCCGGCACATCGCGCTCAGCGGCAGGTCGTGGACCGTGTCGGAAAAGGGATCGACCAGATCGTCGCCGATCTGCAACGCGGCCAGGAACATCAGCCCCGCGATCGACGAGCCGACCGGCGTGGCGAAGCCCAGCGTCTCGACCAGCCCGATCGGCAGCAGCACGCAGAACAGCCGAGTGAAGAAGGCCGGGATGAAGCGATACTGGTTGGGCAGCGGTGTGTTCTTCAGCCGCTCCATGCCGCCCTGCGAATTGGCGATGTCGACCAGCACCGATTCCATCTGGGTCTGCTGGATGGTGTCGATCCAGCCCTTGCGACGGGCATCGTCGATCCGGCGGCCGGTGCCGTCGAGCAGCCCATTGGCGGTGTTGGTCCGCGCCAGCGCGGGCTCCGCTTCGCCGCGCGACAGGAAGCGCAGCACCTCGGTATCGACCGGCTGCTTGCGCAACTGGCAGCGCAGGGCGTTCACATAGGCGATCTGGCGCAGCACGATCGATCGCTTCATGTCGTGCGCCTCGGGATCGGGCAGGAAGTTGCGCGCGCTGCGTGCGATGTTGCGCGAGGCGTTGATCATCAGGCCCCAGAGCTGCCGCCCCTCCCACCAGCGCTGATAGGCCGAGTTGGTGCGAAACCCCAGGAACAGCGCGAGCGCGGTGCCGAACAGGGTCAGCGGCAGCGACGGCGCCTTGAACGGCAGGACATAATAGGCGACCGTGACGATCACGTCCCAGATGAACAGCGCCAGCAGGGGACGCCATACCTCGGAAATGATGATGCGGGTGCGTGGTACGGCATCAACGATCAAATCAGGTCTCCCTTGTCATCCACGATGCGCTGCAACGCGATAATGCGCCGAATGGATGCGCGTCCGAAATAAGCGAGCGCCGCCGCGGGGAAAGGGGCGCGGCCCGCCGGAAACCAAACGTCACGAACCGGCCACAGAGTCGCCGCCGTCCGGAAGGCCGTCGAAACGACGCCAAGCCGTTCTTCCGCCTTTATTTATCCCCCGGCGCCGAGCGCGGCGGGGCGTCGTGCGGCGCACCGACGCTTGCCCGCCGCACGCCCGGCGGGCATGACGAAAAAATATGAGCGTCACGCCCCCGCCCCGCATCCTGATCGTCGCCGGTTCCGATTCAGGCGGGGGCGCCGGGATACAGGCGGACATCAAGACGGTGGCGATGCTCGGCGGCCATCCGATGACCGCGATCACCGCCATCACCGCGCAGAATACGCTGGGCGTGCAGGCGGTGCACCCGGTGCCGACCGCGATGGTGATGGCGCAGATCGACAGCGTGCTGACCGATATCGGCGCGGACGCGGTCAAGATCGGGATGATCGGATCGGCCGAAACCGCGCATGCGCTGGCCGACCGGCTGGAGACGCTGGACCTTCCGGTCGTGTTCGACCCCGTGATGATCGCGACCAGCGGGTCGGTGCTGGCCGATGCCGATGTCATCGCCGCCTTTCGCCGGTTCCTGGGGCTGGCCGCGCTGACCACCCCCAACCTGCCCGAACTCGCCGCGCTGGGGGGCGAGGCGATGGTCCGGCACCAGACGCGCGCGCTGCTGGTCAAGGGCGGCCATGGCGAGGGCCCGGTGATCGAGGACCGGCTGGTCGCGCCCGGCGGCGAGCAACGCTGGCAGCATCCCCGGCTCGACACGCGCTCGACCCATGGCACTGGCTGTACCCTGGCCAGCGCGATCGCGACCGGGCTGGGCCAGGGCATGGCGCTGGCGGATTCGGTCGACCGCGCCATCGCCTTCGTCCAGGCCGCGCTCGCCGCCGCACCGGGGCTGGGCCAGGGGCATGGCCCGATGGGGCATGGGCTGGGCATGGTCCCCTTCTATCACCTGCTCGCCGCGATCAGCCGCGAAGGCTGGGACGCCGCCGCCTTTGCGGCGCGCTGGGGGTAGCCCCATTCCTCCCCTTCAAGGGGAGGAATGGGCATCTTCCTATCCCGCTCGCACCACGATAAAGCCCCCGCCATGGTCGATCACAGCTTTCCCATGCCCCTGTGCGGCGTGGACGAGGCGGGGCGCGGGCCGCTGGCGGGGCCGGTGGTCGCGGCCGCCGTCATCCTTCCCGAACGGGACTGCCCCGGCGGCATCAACGATTCCAAGAAGCTGACCGAGAAGACCCGCGCGCGCCTCTGTGCCGAGATCCGCGCCTGCGCGGTGGTCGGCGTGGGGATCGTCCATCCCGAGGAGATCGACCGGCTCAACATCTATTGGGCGACGATGAAGGCGATGACGCTGGCGGTCGACGCGGTGGTCGAGAGGCTGGGCGGCCACCCCGCGCATGTGCTGGTCGACGGCAACCGCCTGCCCAAATGGGGCTATGCCGCCACCGCGATCGTCGGAGGCGATGCCAAGTCGCTGGCGATCGGCGCGGCCTCGATCGTGGCCAAGCATGTCCGCGACGAGATGATGATCGCGGCGGCCGAGCAATGGCCCGCTTATGGCTGGCACAGCAACAAGGGGTATGGATCGGCAACGCATCTGGCGGCGCTGCGCGAACATGGCCCCTCGCCGCTCCATCGCCGCAGCTTCGCCCCCGTGGCGCAATGTTATCTGGACCTTTGATCCCGCGATCGGACAGGGCGAGGATTTTACGGGCGACCCGAGTCGCAATCGCCACACCCCGTCCCTTGGGGGCGAAGTTATCCACACCCCCAATATCTGCCACGAAATCGCAATACGTCGCCGAATCTGGCGGAATCACGCGAGTCGCGCATGCGAATCGCCTCTTGACGTGTGACTCATTCCGGGTGGATGCGAGGGTTCGAGGGTAGAAGGAACATAGCATGGGGGTGATCCAGACGGTGGCAAAGCCGATCGGGACGCGGCCGGTATCGGCGCACCGCGAAAGCGACCTGCCGCTCGACCAGATCCTGATGGGCGACTGTATCGCGGCGCTCCGCTCGCTGCCCGACAAGTCGGTCGACATGGTGTTCGCCGACCCCCCCTATAACCTCCAGCTCGGCGGCGAGCTGTTCCGCCCCGATGGCAGCCATGTCGACGCCGTCACCGACGCCTGGGACAAGTTCGACACCTTCGCCGCCTATGACGCCTTCACCCGCGCCTGGCTGGCGGAATGCTACCGCGTCCTCAAGGACAATGGCTCGCTCTGGGTCATCGGCAGCTATCACAACATCTTCCGCGTCGGGACCGCGGTGCAGGATCTGGGCTTCTGGATCCTCAACGACATCATCTGGCGCAAGTCCAACCCCATGCCCAATTTCAAGGGCACCCGCTTCACCAACGCGCACGAGACGCTGATCTGGGCCTCGAAGGGCGAGAAGGCCAAATACACCTTCAACTATCGCTCGATGAAGACGCTGAACGACGAGATCCAGATGCGGTCGGACTGGGAATTTCCGATCTGCGGCGGTCAGGAGCGGTTGAAGAAGGACGGACACAAGGTCCACCCGACCCAGAAGCCCGAGGCTTTGCTCTATCGCATCCTGCTGGCCTGCACCCGGCCCGGCGACGTGATCGCGGACCCGTTCTTCGGCACCGGCACGACCGGCGCGGTGGCCAAGCGGCTGGGCCGCCGCTGGATCGGGATCGAGCGCGAGCCGACCTATTGCGCGGCCGCGATCGAGCGGATCGAGGCCGCGCTGCCGCTCGACGAAAGCGCATTGGCCACGATGCAGAGCCCCAAGGCCCAGCCCAAGGTGGCGTTCGGCACGCTGGTCGAAAATGGCTATCTGATGCCCGGCATGCCGTTGATGGATGCCAAGCGCAAATGGCGCGCGACGGTCCGCGCGGACGGCTCGCTGCTGTCCGATTGCGGGCAGGCGGGGTCGATCCACCGGCTGGGCTCGCTGCTTCAGAACCGGCCGACCTGCAATGGCTGGACCTTCTGGCATTACGAACTGGAAGGCGCGCTGAAACCGATCGACGCGATGCGCCAGACCTGGCTGCTGGCGACGCAGCCGTAAAACGATCCTCCCCGGCACGGGGAGGGGGACCACCGCAAAGCGGTGGTGGAGGGGGATCGCCGCACAGGACGCCCTATGTGGCAGCCCCCCCTCCGTCAGGGCTTCGCCCTGCCACCTCCCCGTGCCGGGGAGGATTTTAGGACAAGATCATGCACCTGCGCCCCATCCAGTTCGTCGATACCCCTGTGGGCCTGGAAGACGGCAGCGCCCTGCGTCTGGCGGGCGGGATGCAGTGGTTCTCGGCCTATGAGGTCCGCGAAGGAACCAGCCGTCGCATCGTCCCCGTTGCGCGCTTCGCAGCGGAACTGGGCGGCTCGCCGCGTGCCGAGGCGCAGCATGCCGCCTTCACCGCTCCCCGTGCGCCCTGGGTGATGGGGCCGCGCACGCTGCGTTTCGACCAGCCTCAGGTCGCCGCCATCCTGAACGTCACCCCCGACAGCTTCTCCGACGGCGGCAAGCATGTCGGCGATCCGGCCGCCGCCGCCGATAGCGGCATGGCGATGGCCGCGATGGGCGCGAGCGTGATCGACCTGGGCGGCGAGTCCACCCGCCCCGGCGCGGCCACCGTGTGGGAAGGCGACGAGATCGCCCGCACCGCCCCCGTCATCGAACGGCTGGCGCGCGGCGGCGCATTGGTGTCGATCGACACGCGCAAGGCCGCCGTCATGGAGGCGGCGCTCGCGGCGGGTGCGGGCATCGTCAACGATGTCGCCGCGCTCCTGTGGGACGACCGCGCGCTGGAGGTGGTGGCGAAGGCGGGCTGCCCCGTGATCCTGATGCACTCCCCCGACCCCGACAAGGGCGGGCATGGCCGGGTCGGTTACGGCGATGTGCTGACGGACGTGTTCGACTGGCTGGAGGCGCGGGTCGCGGCGGTGGTGGCCGCCGGGGTCGATCGGTCGCGGATCATGGTCGATCCGGGCATCGGCTTCGGCAAGTCGCTGGCCGACAATCTCGCGCTGATCAACGGGCTGGCCCTTTTCCATGGCCTGGGCTGCCCCATCATGCTGGGGGCCAGCCGCAAGCGGATGATCGGTGCGCTGTCGAACGAAGCCCCGGTCGATGCCCGGCTCGGCGGTTCGCTGGCGCTGGCGCTGAAGGGGGCGGAGGCGGGCGTGCAGTTGATCCGCGTGCACGACGTGGCCGAGACGGTGCAGGCGCTGCACGTCTGGCGCGGCCTGCGCGACCGCGCCCTGATGGGATAGCACGGGGGACAAGCCCCTCGCTTTTCGCGCCCCGAACGCCCACATAGGGGCCATGCAGCGTCCCCAGCCCCAGATTATCCGTGTCATCGACCTGGAGACGACCGGACAGGCCCCGCCCACCCACGGCGTGTGCGAGATCGGGTGGCAGGACGTGGCGCTGGGCAAGGACGGCCGTTGGGAGCTGGAGGGCGAAGGCGGCAATATCCTGGTCAATCCCGGCCGTCCGATTCCGCCGATCACCCAGGCGATCCACCATATCCTGGACGAGCAGGTCGCCGACGCCCCCTGGTGGCACGACGTCGCGCGGCGCGTGCTCGACCCCTGGCCGCGTCGCCTGGCGCTGGCAGCGCACCGCGCCGATTTCGAGCAGCAATATTGCACCCCCGCCATGACCCAGTCCGCCGACTGGATCTGTACCTGGAAATGCGCGCTACGCCTGTGGCCCGACAGCCCCAGCTTCTCCAACCAGGTCCTGCGCTACTGGCGCAAGCCCGCCGGGCTGGTGCATGAGCGCGGCCTGCCCATCCACCGCGCCTTTCCCGACGCCTATGTCACCGCGCACCATCTGCGCGACCAGCTGAACGAGGCGGGCCTGGCGCAGCTGCTGGAATGGTCGCGCAGCCCCGGCCTGTTGCCGCGCGTCCGCTATGGCCCGGATCGCGGCAAGGACTGGCGCGAGATCGACGAGGATTCGCTGATCGGGTTCCTGACCGACCGCGATCCCGATGTCCGCTTCACCGCCGAAACCGAGATGGCGCGGCGGCAGGGCGGCGGCCATGTCGGCCGCCCCAGCCCGCAGCAAATGCTGCTGTAACGGCAGCGCAACTTCTCTGGTATCCACGACATTCCTCCGATAAGGCGTCGCGTCATGCAGGAGGGATCTCCCAAGCCGAGCGCCGATAATCCGATCGGCCGCATCCTGATCGCCGCGATGGTGACGGGGTTCATCGCGCTGATCATGGCTGCGATCGCGGCGGGCTATGCCATTCGCCAGACCAATCGGCATGGCGACTGGGTGGTCCACACCTATCAGGTCGAAAGCGTCCTGACCGAGGTGCGCCGCCTGGCCGAACAGAAGGAAACCGCGCGGCGCGGCTATATGCTGGCGGGAACGCCGGCCTTTCTGGCCAGCTTCGACCAGGCGCATGACCAGCTCATTCCGCGCCTGGCCGACCTCAAGCGCCTGACCGCCGACAACCCCGCCCAGGCGATCCCGATGCGCGCGGTGGAGCGCCGCCTGGCCGAGCTGGACGCCGCCCAGCGTGCGACCAACACGCTGGTCCAGGACGGGCTGGGGGCCGAGGCGCTACGCCATTTCCGCGCCGACAGCGGGTTGCAGCGGATGCAGAAGCTGCGCGTGATGTTCAACCGGATGGGCCATGAGGAGCGGCGCCTGCTCCGCCTGCGCGATGGCGAACAGACCGCCAGCCGCCGCCTGTTTTCCGCCGTGGTCGGTGTCGCGGGGCTGTTGCTGGTGCTGGTCGCGGTCGTCTCGTTCCTGACCGTGCGCCGCTACACCCGCGACCTGACCCGGTCGCGCGCCGAGCTGGCCGACCTCAACGCCACGCTGGAGGAACAGGTCAAGGAACGCACCGCCGACCTGGCGCTGGCGAACGAGGAGATCCAGCGCTTCGCCTATATCGTCAGCCACGACCTGCGCTCGCCGCTGGTCAACGTGATGGGCTTCACCGCCGAGCTGTCCGCCGCGACCCAGCCGCTGGCCGCGCTGATCGACCGCGCCGAGGCGGAGGCGCCGCAGATCGTGACCGAGGAAGCCCGCCTCGCCGCGCGCGAGGATCTGCCCGAGGCGATCGGCTTCATTCGTACCTCGACCGCCAAGATGGACCGGCTGATCAACGCCATCCTGAAGCTCAGCCGCGAAGGACGCCGGGTGCTCGCGCCCGAGATGATCGCGCTCGACCAGCTTGCCGAACAGATCACCGACTCGATCCGCCATGTGATCGACGATCGCGGCGTCACCGTCACCATCGCGCGGCCGATGCCGGTGGTGGTCAGCGACCGGATCGCGCTGGAGCAGATCCTGTCCAACCTGATCGAGAATGCGACCAAATACCGCCACCCGACCCGCCCCGCCGAGGTGCATGTCTCCGCCGAGGAGACGCGCGGCCGGGTGATCGTCGCGGTGCGCGACAATGGGCGCGGCATCGACCCGCGCGATCACCAGCGCATCTTCGACCTGTTCCGCCGCTCGGGTCAGCAGGACCAGCCGGGCGAGGGCATCGGCCTGGCCCATGTCCGCGCGCTCGCCTATCGCCTGGGCGGTACGATTTCCGTCGAATCTCAACTGGGTGAAGGCGCGACCTTCTTCCTGTCGCTACCAGCCACCCTTTCCATCGAAAGCGCCTGAATGAACGACCATCGCTCTGTCGGCATCGTCATGATCGAGGACGACGAAGGCCATGCCCGCCTGATCGAGAAGAATATCCGCCGCGCGGGCATTCTGAACGACATCCGCCATTATACCGACGGCACCAGCGCGCTCGACTATCTGTTCAACGCGCCCGACGGCCCGGCGAAGAACGGCCCGGCGCTGGTCCTGCTCGACCTGAACCTGCCCGACATGAGCGGCACCGACATCCTGGCCAAGATCAAGGCGGAGGCCAGCCCGCTCAAGCGTACCCCGGTCGTCGTGCTGACCACCACCGACGACAAGGTCGAGATCCAGCGCTGCTACGACCTGGGCTGCAACGTCTATATCACCAAGCCGGTGAATTATGAGAATTTCGCCCAGGCGATCCGCCAACTGGGCCTGTTCCTGTCGGTGATCCAGGTGCCCGAGGTCGAGGGCTGATCGCCCGCTTGCCCATGACGACCGGCGGCCCGCCCCGCATCCTCTATATCGACGACGACGATGCGCTGCGTCGGCTGGTGTCGCGCGCGCTCGGGCGGCACGGCTATGCGGTGTCGTGCGCGGCATCGGGGGACGAGGGCGTCGCGCTGGCGGCGGCGGGCGATTTCGATCTGGTCGCGGTCGACCATTATATGCCCGGCATGGACGGGCTGGAAACGCTGGCCGCGATCACCGCGCTGCCCGATCCGCCGCCGGTCGTCTATGTGACGGGCTCGGACGAAGGGCGGATCGCGGTCGCGGCGCTGAAGGCCGGGGCGGCGGACTATGTGGTGAAGACGGTCGGCGAGGATTTCTTCGCGCTGCTCGCCGCCAGCTTCGCGCAGGTGCTCGACCGCACCCGGCTGGAACGCGCCAAGGCCGTGGCCGAGGCCGAACTGCGCGCCTCCAATGCCCGGCTGGAGGCGATGCTGAGCGAGGTCAATCACCGCGTCGCCAATTCGTTGCAGCTGGTGTCCGCGATGATCGGGTTGCAGAAGGGCAGCCTGACGGATGCGCAGGCGCGCGAGGCGCTGGAGGATACGCAGCGTCGCATCCGGGCGATCGCGCAGGTGCATCGGCGGCTCTATACCGCCAACGATGTCGATCAGGTCGATCTGCGCGACTATCTGGGCGCGCTGGTCGAGGAACTGGGCGAGAGCTGGTCGCATCATAGCTGTCCGCGCAATTTGACCCTGTCCGCCGAGCCGATCCGGGTGAAGACCGACCGCGCGGTGTCGATCGGGGTGATCGTGACCGAGCTGGTCACCAATGCCTGCAAATATGCCTATCCCGACCGCGCGGGCGAGGTGCGCATCTTCCTGAGCCGCGTCGAGCAGGGCTGCGAACTGGTGGTCGAGGATGACGGCTGCGGCATGGCGGTGGACCAGAAGCCGCAGGGCACCGGGCTGGGCGCCAAGCTGATCCGCGCGATGGCGCAGAGCCTGCACACGACACTGGATTACGACCCGAACCATGCCGGGGTCCGGGCGGTGTTGCGGATGGCGGTCTAGCGGGCCCGGCCCTTGGCCTTCGACTTCGCTCAGGCTGAACGGGGCGGGGGAACAGAGGCGGTGAAACCCAACCTCCGTTCAGCCTGAGCGCAGTCGAAGGCCACGCTCCCCCCTCCCCAATCCGCCGTCAGCCCTGGCGCGCCGCCCGATTTAGGGCTTGCGGAACTTGTAGACGAACTGGTCGGTGCGCCCGCGAATGGCGGGGTCGAAGACGTTCTTGCTATGGTCGTCCTCGGGGTTGCGCAGGACGCGGCTCTCGCCGACGAAGCGGAAGCCGACCGACTGGACCTGGCGCTTCACATAGTCGGGGTCGATCCGGTGCGTCGTGTTGGTGTCGGCCAGCCCCTTGCCCACCGTATCGGCGTGATCGATGATGACATAGGTGCCGCCCGACTTGAGCAGCTTGAACACCGCCTGGTCGAAGGCGCGCAGCGCGGGCTCGCCCGCATCCTTGTTGGCGACGTCATGGTAATTCTGGACGGTCCAGAACAGGTCGATCGGCTGGTCCGCCGCGGGGATGTTCACCGCCTGCACCTGCACGGTGGCGTTGGGCAGGTTCAGCGCCTGGATCGCGCCCAGCGACTTTTCGGCATAGCGCTGCGCGGCGGCGGGCCAATAGGCATAGACATGCCCCTTCGGCCCGACGATGCCCGACAGGATACGGGTCCAATAGCCCTTGCCCGGCAGGTAATCGATCACCGTATCGCCCGGCTTCACGCCCGAGAAAGCGAGGACGGCGGCCGCCTGGCGCCGCGCATCGTCGCCCGCCTGCTCGGCCCGCGCCGGATCGGCGAGCGCGGCGGTGATGTAGGCCGGGACGGCGGCGGGCTTGGCGGACGCGGCAGGCTTTTGCTGCGCCACCGCGACGGTCGTCCCCGCCGCCAGCATCAGTCCCAGTGCGATCGCCTTCATGCCTGCTCTCCTAAAACTGGTCCTATTCCCCCACCGCCGTTCAGCCTGAGCGTAGTCGAAGCCCAAAGGATTCGCGTGGCCTTCGACTTCGCTCAGGCTGAACGGAGCGGGGGAATGGATAGTCCCGATTACACGTCCAGATTCGCCACGTTCAGCGCATTGTCCTGGATGAACTCGCGTCGCGGCTCGACGACTTCGCCCATCAACCGGCTGAACACCTCGTCCGCCGCCGCGACATCGTCCGAGGTCACGCGCAGCATCGAGCGGACGGCGGGATCGAGCGTGGTTTCCCACAGCTGCTCGGCATTCATCTCGCCCAGACCCTTGTAACGCTGGATCGCCAGCCCCTTGCGGCCCGAGGTCAGGATCGCCTCCAGCAACTGGCTGGGCCGCGCCACGCGGGTTTCGCCGCGCGCCAGGGTGGTGCTGTGGCCCTCTTCGTCGGTCGGCACGACATCGGCCGAGGGCTCGGTCGCGGCGCTGCGCTGCGGCACCAGCTTGCCCGCCTGCGCGAAGCTCTCGGCCTGTTCGGCGGCGAGGCTGTGCAGCTTGCGCGCCTCGGCCGAGGCGATGAAGCTGGCCTCGACGATGTGGTGGTCGGTCACGCCGCGCCACAGCCGCTCGAAATGGACGCCGCCATCCTCGGTCAGCCGCGCCGACCAGCGCGCCTCATGATCGCCCGACTCCAGCCGTCGCGTGGTTTCGGTGACGGTCGCCATGCGCTGCTCGCGGGTCAGCACGGGATCGAGCGCACCCGCCAGCGCCAGCACCTCGATGATCGCGGCGTCATAGCGGCGCGGCACGTAGCGCATCAGGGTCCGCATCCGCCGCGCATGATCGACCAGCGCCTTCAGGTCGTTGCCCGACCGCGCGCCGCCCGGTCCTTCCAGCACCATGGTCGAGACGCCCGCTTCGACCAGATATTCGTCGAGCGCGGTGTCGTCCTTCAGGTACACCTCCGACCGTCCCTTGGTCGCCTTATAGAGCGGCGGCTGGGCGATATAGAGATGCCCGCGCTCGATCAGCTCGGGCATCTGGCGATAGAAGAAGGTCAGCAGCAGCGTGCGGATATGCGCGCCGTCGACGTCTGCGTCGGTCATGATGACGATCTTGTGGTAACGCAGCTTGTCCGCGTTGAAATCGTCGCGGCCGATACCGGTGCCCATCGCCTGGATGAGCGTGCCGATCTCCTTGGACGAGATCATGCGGTCGAACCGCGCGCGCTCGGTGTTCAGGATCTTGCCGCGCAAGGGCAGGATCGCCTGGAAATGGCGATTGCGCCCCTGCTTGGCCGAACCGCCGGCCGAGTCACCCTCGACCAGGAAGAGTTCGGACTTGGCGGGATCGCGCTCCTGGCAATCGGCCAGCTTGCCGGGCAGCGAGGCGATGTCCATCACGCCCTTGCGCCGGGTCAGCTCGCGGGCGCGCTTGGCGGCTTCGCGCGCGGCGGCGGCGTCGATGATCTTGGCGACGATCGCGCGGGCGTTCTGGGGATTTTCCTCCAGCCAGTCGGCCAGCTTGTCGGCGATCAGCGCCTCCAGCGGCTGGCGCACCTCGGACGAGACCAGCTTGTCCTTGGTCTGGCTGCTGAACTTCGGATCGGGCAGCTTGACCGAGACGATCGCGGTCAGACCTTCGCGCATGTCGTCGCCGGTCAGCGTCACCTTCTCCTTCTTCAGGAGACCCGACTTGTCGGCATAATTGTTGAGCGTCCGGGTCAGCGCCGCGCGGAAGGCCGCGATATGCGTGCCGCCGTCGCGCTGGGGGATGTTGTTGGTGAAGGCGAGGACATTCTCGTAATAGCTGTCATTCCACTCCAGCGCGACGTCCATGCCGATCGCATCGCGCTGTCCATGGATGGCGATGGGTTCGGGAAAGAGCGGCGACTTGGAGCGGTCCAGCCACTTCACGAAGGCGGCGATGCCACCCTCATAGTATAGCTCGACCGTCTTGGGCTCGTCATGGCGCGCATCGGTCAGGAACAGGCGGACGCCCGAGTTCAGGAAGGCCAGCTCGCGATAGCGATGCTCCAGCTTGTCGAAGTCAAACTCGGTGATCTTGAAGGTGGAAGGGGAAGGCAGGAAGGTGACGCGGGTGCCCTTCTGCCCCGGCTCGGCCTTGCCGACGACCTTCAGCGGCGCGACCGCATCGCCGTGCGCGAAGCGCATATAATGCTCCTCGCCGTCGCGCCAGATGGTCAGGTCGAGGAACTCGGACAGCGCGTTTACCACCGACACGCCGACGCCGTGCAGGCCGCCCGACACCTTATAGGCATTGTCGTCCGACGTGTTCTCGAACTTACCGCCCGCATGGAGCTGGGTCATGATGACCTCGGCCGCCGACACGCCCTCTTCGGGGTGAATGCCGGTCGGGATGCCGCGGCCGTTATCGGTGACGCTGACCGAGCCGTCGGCGTTCAGCTGGATATCGATGCGGTCGCAATGCCCCGCCAGCGCTTCGTCGATCGCATTGTCGCTGACCTCGAACACCATATGGTGCAGGCCCGAACCGTCGTCGGTATCGCCGATATACATGCCCGGCCGCTTGCGCACCGCGTCGAGGCCCTTCAGCACCTTGATCGAGGAGGCGCCGTACTCATTCGTCTGGGGGGTATCTGCCATAGCGAGTATATAGGAATTACAGGGCCCCAAAGAAAGCGAAATGGAAGGCGGCGGAACCCTTTCGCACACCCCCGCGCACCGCCGGTCCGGGGGCGTCGAAACCGCCCGGCTGACGGGAATGTCACGCCCCGGTCGGGAGCGGGCAAGCCGCCCGCGCGTAACATCCCCGCATCATCCGATGGGAGAGATATGATGACCGGCAGAACCCTGCTCCTGGCGACGCTGGCGACGGCCATGGCCGCGCTGCCCGTCGCGGCCCGACCGATGGGCCGCGACTATCCCGGCTGCGACCTGGCGCAGCAACACCGCCTGCGCGCGCCCACCGGCGGCAAGATCCGCGATCCGCGCCAGGCGCATGTCGCGATGCGCGCCAATATCCTGGAGGCGGACATCGGCAATGCCCGCAAGGCACACCGCCTGTCGCAGGCCGAGGCGCAGGCCCTGTGGCACGATGTCGAGCAGGTTCGCCGCGACGCCGATCGCTTCGTGGCCCGACAGGGGTTCCTGAGCGCGGGCGAGACGGCAAGTCACGACCGCGCGCTCGACAGGGTGGCGGTGAGACTGTGCCGGTGAGGTGATGGGCTCTGCGAGGCACCTTTGCCCTCCCCCATCCCCTCCCGCTTGCGGGAGGGGTGCGTTGTGGGGCGGCGTCCGATGCACGCCGATAGGGGCCATGCCGTTGAACCGGAGCATGCCCCTCCCGCCAGCGGGAGGGGATAGGGGAGGGTTGGGAGTCTCCGGCAAATTTGCGGCGGATCGACATTCAGCGATGCCTTTCCTTCCCTCGCCCCTCGCAGAGGGGAGAGGGTTGCGCAGACTTGGTCTTTGCGTAGCAAAGGCTTAGTCG
>NZ_JBHZQU010000012.1:0-132757 GCF_042867205.1 Sphingomonas sp. NCPPB 2930
GAGCGCCCACCCCTCACCCAGCTCCGACTAAGCCTTTGCTCTCGCAAAGGCCAAGTCTGCGCAACCCTCTCCCCTCTACGAGGGGCGAGGGACGGAAAGGTGTCGCTGAATGTCGATCGGCCCTAGGCCACGGGCCATGGTTTCGGTGAGACTCCTTGCCCTCCCCCATCCCAGTTTCAGGGAAACGATGCCCCGCATTGTTTAGGTCATGCCGGGGGCATGACCGACCTGAAACCCGCTTGCGGGAGGGGCGTGCTTGGGGCCGGGCGCGGGCAAACTCTCATGTTCGCTCCCAACCATAGCTCCGCCCCACCTCGGACACCGCGACCTCGTATCGCGAATACCACTCCGCCCGCCCATATTCCCGGATCGCCGCATGTTCCGGATGCGCCCGCCACGCCAGCGCGCTCGCTTCGTCCGCCCACCAGCTGATGGTGATCCCCAGCCCGTCCGCTCCGCGCACGCTGTCGACGCCGCAATAACCCGGCTGCTCCGCCGCGAGGGCATCCATCGCCTCCGCTGCGGCCGCATAGCCCGCCGCGTCGGTCTCGGTCCGCTGCGACACGAAGATCACCGCTATCTGCCCCGTCCGATCCATCGCCGCTGCTCCTTTCGCCCCATCGCTTTGCGGTGGAATGCACCGCCCCGGCGCAACCCAATAGCTTGAAAGTCGTTCGGCACCTGTGCGACGAGGGGGTTTCCCTCGCGTCTCCTCCTCGCGGGGATCACGAACGACAGGAACTCGATGCCCAGCTCGACCACCGCCGCGCGCAAGTCCCGCACCGAAGCCACGGGTTATCCGTCGCCCGGCCAGATGTTTTTTCAGCAGTTTCTGAAGCATCCGGTGATGGTGGGCTCGATCATCCCCTCGTCGGGCAAGCTGATCCGCAAGATGCTGGCCCCCGTCGACTGGGCCAATACCAAGCTGTTTGTCGAATATGGCCCCGGCGTCGGCACCTTCTGCCGCCCGGTGCTGGACCGGATGGCGCCCGATGCGAAGCTGATCGCGATCGATACCAATGCCGATTTCTGCGACTATCTGCGCCACACCATCATCGATCCGCGCTTCACGGCGGTGAACGGCTCGGCGGCGGACGTGCAGAAGATCGTGCGTGACCATGGCTTCGACCATGCCGATTATGTCCTGTCGGGCCTGCCCTTCTCGACCCTGCCACCCGGCGTCGGCCCCGCCATCGCCCAGGGCACGCACGACGTGCTGCGCCTCGGCGGCGCCTTCCTGGTCTATCAGTTCAGCCCCAAGGTGAAGGACTTCCTGACCCCGCATTGGGACAATATCGACCACGACATGGAATGGTGGAACGTGCCCCCGGCGCAGCTTTACTGGGCCTGGAAGGACTGATCGGCCGGGGCCTTTGATGAGACGGGGCGACGGTCGTCCATATTCCCGCCCTTGTCGGGATGACGTCCTAATCCCCGTCGGGCGACTCGATCCCGAAGTTCAGCCCGCGCGATACCGACGGATCGATCACCGCGATCAGCAGATAGGCCGCGAACTGGCGCAGCCGCTGGAACCAGCCGGTGTTCCGCTTGTACCATTCGGGCGTGATCGCCTCCGACCGGGCGATTTCGGCATCGACATAGGCGCGGACATGGTCGGCAAAGGCGCGGTCCTCGATCCGGAGCATCAACTCCAGATTCACGAACAGGCTGCGCATGTCGAAATTGGCGGAGCCGATATGCACCGCATCGTCGATCGCATATAATTTGGTGTGCAGCTTGGTGAGTTGATATTCATAGATGCGCACGCCCTTGCGCAGCAGCCCCGCATAGGTGAAGCGCGCCGCCGCGATCGTCGCCTCATTGTCCGACTGGCCCGCCGTCACGATCCGCACCTCGGCATCGCGACGCCCGGCCCGGTCCAGCCGCCGCAATATGGTCGGGCTGGGGGTGAAATAGGCCGCGATCACGTCGATCCGCCGCCCCCGCCGCATATCGTCGCGCACCGTCCGCGCCCAGGGCGACAGCCGCCGCGTCGGCCCGCCGATCAGCCAGCGCAGCGCCCCCGTCGATTCGCTCCAATCGGCCAGCGCGCGGTTCAGGTCGCGCAGCCGCCCCTTGGCATCCTGCGTCCAGGCGAACAGCGCATCGAAATAGCCCGCCATCCGCGCCGCCGCCGGTCCCTCGACCAACAGCCCCAGGTCGCGCCAGCTCTGCTCGGCGGGGGTGCCGAAATAATCGTCCTCGATATTGAAGCCGCCGATGATGATGGAGGGCGAGGGGCCCTCGGCATCCGCCAGCGCCAGCTTCTGGTGGTTGCGCAGCAGGTAGCGGCGTCCGAAGCGCGGCTCGAAGCGGGACAGCCGCGCGCCGGTCGCGACCAGCGGCCGAAAGAACGCCTCGTCCGCGCCCGCGCCGAATCCGTCGACCACCACCGACACCGCTACCCCGCGTTGTGCCGCCGCGATCATCGCATCGCGCACCCGGCGCCCGGTCGCGTCGTCGGCATAGATATAATAGAGGATGCGCAGGCTGGTCCGTGCACCCTCGATCAGCGCCAGCAACGCCGCCAGCCGTCGCGGGCCGGTGTCGAGCAGGGTCAGCCGGTGGCCATCGACCGGAAAGACGGGCTGTTCGGGCGGGGCGGGTGACGAAATGGCGAACTCCTGAAAGGCCCGGTGATCCTGACGAAAGCGTAACGAGCCAAGCGACATATGCGTTGCACGCGCGGCGGCTTTTGACTTGTGCGCCCGTTGCTGCTAGGTGGCCCGCTTTCATCCCAGCATTATTTGCGAAGGACACACGCATGGCGCGCGTCACCGTCGAAGATTGCGTCGACAAGATTCCCAACCGTTTCGATCTGGTGCTGTTCGCGGCGCAGCGGGCCCGTCAGATTTCGGGTGGGGCGGATCTGACCGTCGACCGCGATCGCGACAAAAACCCGGTCGTCGCGCTGCGCGAGATCGCCGAGGAAACGGTTCGCCCGACCCATCTGGAAGAGGCCGTGGTCAACAGCCTGCAGCGCGTCCAGATCGACGACGAGGACGAGGCGGATGACGTCGGCAGCCTGCAGGCTTCGGCCGAGGCGCTGCGCCTGACCGCCGCCGCGCCGCCGCGCAACCAGAATCTGGGTGCCGATTACGACGGCTGATCGCGCCCGCGATCATGCGAAAAGGGGCCGGTGCGAAGCTTCGCGCCGGCCCCTTTCGTTTGCGTGGCAGGATCAATAGCCCCAGCCGCCGCCATGCCAGTAATCCCAACGCGCGGCATGCCGCTCATGCCGGGCAAAGCGTGCATCGCGCCACGCCTCCGACCGGCGTACGGCGGCGGCATGGGCATAGGCGTCCGCCGCGCGATAATCGCCATAATAGGCCGCCTCATCGGCCGCCCGCTGGTCCCGCCCGGCCTGATACGCATGCACCTCGGCCCCGCGTCCCGCACGATGCGCCATATAATCATCATAGCGCCAGTCTTGCGCATTGGCGGCCCCGGCGGCCAGCATGGCCCCACCGGCCAGTGCGAACAGCAATCCCGTTCTGAGCATCTTCATCGCAACACCCTCACATCCATTCGCTCCCGGATGGACGGGACGTTGCCCTTCCCATCCTGAACCGGGCGTGGCAGCGGCGTTCAGCGGGTTGGCAGATAGAGCGAGGGCCGATCGCTATTCACCGATGCCTTTCCGTCCCTCGCCTCGCCCCTCGCAGAGGGGAGAGGGTTGCGCAGACTTGGTCTTTGCGAAAGCGAAGGCCTAGTCGGAGCTGGGTGAGGGGTGCATGCGCGTAGCGCGCGAGCCGAAGGCTCGCTCAACCCCTCACCCAAGCTGCGCTAGCCAGCAGGCTGGCAAGCTTCGCTAACCCTCTCCCCTGTCCAGGGGAGAGGGGAAGAAGACGCAATACTGAATGTCGATCTGCCCTTGGGGGGGCGGGTCCGTTCGGACGAACCGGTAAGGCGGGCCATTACCCGCCCGGCGAGACCGGCTCCGGCAGGATCTTCGCAAAGCACACAGCCTCGGGCCGCCCGGCATATTTCCCGAAATTGGGGATGCGCCGATAGCCGTTCTTTTCGTAGAATCGCACGGCCCTTTCATTGACCCGTCGCGTCTCCAGCCAAAGCTGGCCATATCCGTCCGCCCGCGCGCGGGTTTCGAGACAGGCGAGGATAGCCGCGCCGACACCCTTGGTTCCGGGCAGGGCGAACATCCGCTTGAGCTCCGCCACGCCCTCCGCCAGCGGCCGATACGCGCCACAGCCGAGCGGCCTTCCCTCGTCGTCATACGCCAGCACGAACGACGCGCCGTTACCCTGTACGTCCAGGGGGGCGAAGGATGCTCGGCCGCTGTCCCCGGTTATCGCCTCCAGTGCATCGGAAAGCCGGTCGAGCAGCCGGGACGACGCCGGATCGGTGGGGTCGGCGGGTTCGATACGCATTCGAGGAACGGCTCCTTGAAGGGCAAGGATCATCACGCCCACCCGTCTGGTGCCCGCTTGCGGGATTGTCGAGCGTGTATTGACACAATAATACACATGAGCGATCCTCTCCGCTTCTCAATGGGGAGAAGGTCCATGTACAGCGAAAGCGACATCGACGGTGCGGTGGCGGCGGGGGCGATTTCGTCCGATGCGGCGGCGGCGCTGCGGCGGCACGTCGCGACGGTCCATGCCGCACCGGCCGTCGACGAGGAGCATTTCCGGCTGCTCACCGGGTTCAACGACATCTTCGTGTCGATCGCGATCGCGCTGCTGCTTGCCGCGCTGGGGCAGATCGGTTTCAGCCTCAGCCATGGGCTGGGCGGTGCCTTCGTCGCGGCGGCGGCGTGGATGCTGGCCTTCTATTTCACGGGCAAGCGGCGGATGGCGCTGCCCAGCATCCTGTTGCTGCTCGCCTTTGTCGGCGGTGTGGCGGGGGGGCTGATCGGGTTCATCGAGACCCTCTGGTCGAACATCAACGGCACGGCTGGCGCGTTGGCGATGTCCGGGGTCGGACTGGTCTCGGCCGGGGCGGCATGGCTGCACTGGCGCCGGTTCATGGTGCCGATCACCGTGGCGGCGGGGGCGGCGGCGCTGGTCGCGGTCGTGATCGGGCTGTTGATGGCGGCGTTTCCCGGCATCAAGCAGGGCATGTGGCCGATCCTGCTGGTCTGCGGGATCGGCGTGTTCGCGCTGGCGATGCGCTGGGACATGTCGGACCCCAGGCGCGAGACGCGCCGCGCGGACGTCGCCTTCTGGTTGCACCTGGCCGCCGCGCCGATGATCGCGCATCCGATCTTCCAGATGCTGGGCGTGTTCGACGGAGAGATCGGCGCGGGCGTCGCGGTGATCGTGCTGGCGCTCTACCTGCTGTTCGCCGGGATCGCGCTGGCGGTCGACCGACGGGCGCTGCTCGTCTCCAGCCTCGTCTATGTGCTCTACGCGCTCTATTCGCTGTTCCGCAGCGCCGGGGCGGTCGAACTGGGCGCGGCGTTCACCGCCTTCGTCATCGGCTCGGCGCTGCTGACCCTGTCCGCCTTCTGGCAGCCGATGCGGCGGATGGTCGTCGGCTGGCTGTCCCAGCCGATGCGCCTGCGCCTGCCGCCGGTGCACCAGCCCGCCTGATGGGGAGCGGGCCGGTGCCGCTAAAACGTATCTATAGCCGCTGAGGCCTCGCCGCCCGCCGGAGACGGGCGGCGATGTCGCGTTCAATAGGCATAGGCCCGGACCAGATCGTAGAGATAGTCCCGGCCGTCATAGAGCGACGTGACCCGGATCCGCTCGTTCAGGCCGTGAATGCCCGACATGTCCTTCTCGATGAAGATGCCCGGCGCGCCGTAGACCGGGATGCCGATCGTCTGGAAGAAGATGCCGTCGGTCGCCCCCGTCGACATCATCGGGACCAGCGGCACGCCGGGGAAGTGCTTGGCGGCCAGCGTCTTCATCGGGCCAATGATCTTCGGGTCCAGCCTGGGCGGGATGGCGGTCGGCCGGACGGGCTGGTTGGCGGTGACGGTGATCTTCGGCCCGGCCAGTTCCTTCAGCTTGGCCAGCGTGCCCTCGACCGTCTCGCCGGGGAAGATGCGGCAGTTGATATTGGCGGTCGCCCGCTGGGGCAGCGCGTTTTCGGCATGGCCCGCCTGAAGGAGCGTCGCGACGCAGGTGGTGCGCAGCGTCGAATGCAGCGCCTTGTCCTGGCTGACGACGGCGTCGGCGGCCTTGTCGTTCGGATCGGCGAGCAGCCGGGTGATCGCATCGCCGAGCGGCCCGCCGACCTTCTGCGCGGTCGCGGTCAGGAAGGCGCGGGTGGTGTCGGTCAGCTGGATCGGAAACTCGTAACCCTGCACCGTCTTCACCGCGTCGGCGAGTTCGTAGATCGCGTTTTCGGGCGTCGGCTGCGAGCTGTGACCGCCCGGATTGGTGGCGAGGAAGGTATAGTTCTGCGCCGCCTTCTCGCCGACCTGCACCGCCAGCAACTCGCGCTTGCCGTCCGAATCGAGCCGCCCGCCGCCGCCCTCGTTCAGCACGAACTCGGCCGCGATCAGATCGGGCTTGTTCTTGGCCAGCCACTCCGCGCCGTTGAACGCGAAGGTCGTTTCCTCGCCACAGGTCAGCGCCATCTTGATCGTGCGCTTGGGCGGGGTCTTCTTCAGGCGGATCAGCGTATCGGCCCAGATCGCGCTCATCGCCTTGTCGTCGACGGTGCCGCGACCATAGAGGAAGCCGTCCTCTTCGATCAGCTTGAACGGATCGCGGGTCCAGTCCTCGCGCTTGGCCTCGACCACGTCGAGATGGCCGAGCAGCAGCATCGGCTTCAGCCGCTTGTCGGTGCCGGGCAGCACCGCGACGATGCCGCCGTCCTTGGGATGCTCGGGGACCGAGAACAGGGTGATGTCGGCGTCCTTGTAGCCCGCGGCCTTCAGCCGGTCGGCGATCTGGGCGGAGGCCTGGGTACAGCTGCCCACCGACAGGCTGGTGTTGGTCTCGACCAGCTGCTTGTACAGGTCGAAGAACGCCTTCTGGTCGGGACGGGTCTGCGCCGCCGCGAGCCCGGGCATCATCGCCAGCGTCGCGGCAACCCCGCCAAGCCATTTCGCCAACCGCATATGATCCCCCTGTTTTTGTGTCGGTGGGGAATAGAGCGTGTTGCGGAAGGCGGCGCAAGCGACGGAATGTTCCTCCCCTGCAAGGGGAGGTGGCGCGCGTAGCGCGTCGGAGGGGTGTCCCGCTATCGAGAGGGCCACACCCCTCCGTCAGGCCTAACGGCCTGCCACCTCCCCTTGCACGGGGGGAAAGGGGTTCGCCTAATCCTTTGCCCCGGCGCGATTTCGCGCTAGCAGTCGCCGATGGACCATCCCGACGCCGTTTCCCGCTCGCGCCTGATCTCTCCCTCGCTGTTCGCGCTGTCGATCTTCTACGGCGGCATGGTGTGTATCGCGGGCGTGCTGGGCAACAAGCAGGTCGCGCTGGGGCCGCTGGCGGTCGAGGCGGGGATCTTCGCCTTCCTGCTGCTGGTCGTGACGTCGAGCGCGGTGGCCGAGCTGCACGGGCCGCAGGTCGCCGGGCGGCTGGTGCGGGTGGGTTTCGTGCCGCTGCTGGTGTCGCTCGCTTTGTCGTGGATCGTCTGGATGCTGCCGCCCTCGCCGGAGATGATCCCGGCCAATCGCGACGCGATCCAGCTGGTGCTGGGATCGACCTGGCGGATCTGGCTGGGCGGCATCGTCGCCTATGGCGTGTCGCAGACGCTGAACGTCACCATCTTCGCCGCGCTGAAGGGCAAGGAGGGCAGCAAGCTGCTCTGGCTGCGCGCGGCGGTGGCCAGCATGCTCAGCCAGGTGGTGGACACTTTGCTGTTCGTCACCATCGCCTTTTACGGCGCCTTCCCCATCGGCCAGCTGATCGTGGGGCAGATGATCGCCAAGGTCACGCTGTCGGCGGTGCTGGTGCCGCCGCTGATCTATCTGTTCGTGGGGCTGGGGCGGCGGCTCGATCGCGCCTGATCCATATTGCCGGTTTTCCCCGTTCCCGACCCGCGATAAAGGGCCGCTCATGACCAACCACGATCCCGACGCCGCCCTGCTCGCCAAGGCCGAGACGCTGACCGAGGCGCTGCCCTATCTCCAGCGTTATGCGGGCAAGACCTTCGTGGTGAAATATGGCGGCCACGCCATGGGTGACCCCGAGCGGCAGCGGGATTTCGCCGAGGACATGGTCCTGCTGAAGGCGGTCGGGATCAACCCGGTGGTCGTCCATGGCGGCGGCCCGCAGATCGGCGCGATGCTCAAGCGGCTGGGCGTCGAGTCGCAGTTCGTCAACGGTCTGCGCGTGACCGACAAGGAAACCGCACAGATCGCCGAAATGGTGCTGGCGGGATCGATCAACAAGGAAATCGTCAGCTGGATCTCCGCCGCCGGGGGCCGTGCGGTCGGCATCTCGGGCAAGGACGCCGGGCTCGTCATCGCCGAGAAGGTGCAGGGGCGCGAGGCCGATCCGCTGAAGGGTATCGAGCGGCATGTTGATCTGGGCTTTGTCGGGGAGCCGGTCGCGGTCGACCCGCGCCTGATTGAAAGCCTGTGCGCCGACGGTATCATCCCCGTCATCGCGCCGGTCGCGATCGGGATGGACGGCCATACCTATAACATCAACGCCGACACCATGGCGGGCGCGATCGCCGCGCGGCTGGGCGCGTCGCGCTTCTTCCTGCTGACCGATGTCGCGGGTGTGCTCGACAAGCAGGGCGAGCTGATGACCGACCTGAACCCCGCGCGGATCGCGGAGCTGCGCGCCGACGGAACGATCTCGGGGGGGATGATCCCCAAGCTGGAGACCTGCGTCTCGGCGGTCGAGGCCGGGGTGGACGCGGCGGTGATCCTGGACGGGCGCGTGCCGCATGGGATGCTGCTGGAGATCTTCACTAAGCAGGGGGCGGGGACGTTAGTGCGCCGGTGATCGGGGTGAGGTCGGGGCGTGGCCTTCGACTGCGCTCAGGCTGAACGGGGGTTGAGCGGTCTAACCTAGCCTCTGGCCGCTCCCCTCCCGCAGGCGAGTTTCAGGTCGGTCATGCCCCCGGCATGACCTAAACGATGCGGGGCATCGTTTACCTGAAACTGGGATGGGAGAGGGCAAGGTGTCTCACCGAGACTGTCGCCCGTGGCCAAACCCCCACCCCAAACCCCTCCCCCCTGCCGGGAGGAGGGGCCTAAGAAGATGACGGGCTTCAGGTCAAAAATCGACCGCCACGCCCTTCAACTCCCAATCCCCGTATCGCACCGGATTCTTCCCCAACGGGTCGTCCTGCGGCTCGGGCTTCGCCTCGGGCTGCGGTACCGGAGTATTTTGCGACAGATAGGCGGGCGGCTTCACATGGTCGGGGCGCTGGCCCATGGGCGGTCCTTTCGACTAAGGGGGCGGAGATATCGCAGCCCATGTCGGGGCTGACAGGAGTTTTGCCAAGTGACACGCCCCCCCCAATCGCCTTCGCGCCCCGGCCGTCCCGATCGTCGCGGGCCGCCCAAGGGTGGCGACCGGCGCGGGGGACCGCAGCGCCCCTCCGAGCCGCTGGGCACCGCCACCCGCCGCGCCGCCATCCGCCTGCTCGACGCGGTGCTGCGCCGGGGCGAACCGCTGGAGGCCGCGCTCGCCTCGGCCACCCGTGCGCTGGCAGGCGGACCGGATCGGGGGCTGGCGCATGCCATCGCGGCGGAGACGCTGCGCCGCCTGCCCGATCTCGACGCGTTGATCGACTCGGCGACGAAACAGCGGCTGCCCGACGATGCCAAGGCGCGTTTCGCGCTGCGCATCGCGCTGGTCCAGGTGCTGGCGCTGGGCACGCCGCCGCACGCCGCGATCGCGACCGTGCTGCCGCTGGTCGATGGCGGCCCGCGCAAGCTGGTCCACGGCGTCTTCAGCACCATCACCAAGAGCGGCGTGCTGCTCCCCGAAATCCCCGCGCTGCCGCCCGCGACCGAGATGCGCTGGGAAGAGAATTGGGGGGAGGAGATGGTGGAGGCCGCCGCCCACGCCATCGCAGCGCCGCCGCCGCTCGACCTGACGCTGGCCGATCCGTCCGCGACCGACGAATGGGCGGAAAAGCTGGGCGGGGTCAGCCTGCTGCCCGGCCATGTCCGGCTCCCCTCGGGCAATTCGGTGATGGAGTTGCAGGGCTTCGACGAGGGCGCTTGGTGGGTGCAGGACCTGGCCGCCTCGATTCCCGCCCGTCTGCTGGGGCAGGGGCCGGGCCATGTGCTCGACCTGTGCGCCGCGCCGGGGGGCAAGACGTTGCAGCTTGCGAGCGCGGGCTGGACCGTAACCGCGATCGACCAGTCCGAATCGCGACTCGCCCGCCTGGCCGAGAATCTCGAGCGCACCGGCCAGTCCGCCGAGGTCGTCACCGCCGACCTGCGCGAATGGAGCCCGAAGGGGCAGGTCGATGCGATCCTGGTCGATGCGCCGTGCAGCGCCAGCGGCATCTTCCGCCGTCACCCCGACGTCCTCTACCGCGTCCGCCCCGCGATCATCGCCGAGATGGCGGAGTTGCAGCGGGTGATCCTGGCCCGCGCCGCCGACTGGCTGAAGCCCGGCGGGACGCTGGTCTATGCCACCTGCTCGCTGGAGCCCGAAGAGGGGGAGCGGCAGGTCGCGGCGTTCCTGGCCGAGCGGCCCGATTACGCGCTGTCGCCGATCGCGGGCGAATGGCCGGGGATCACCGACCAGGGCACGATCCGCACCCTGCCGACGATGCTCGCAAGGGAAGGGCGGCTCGACGGGTTCTTCATCGCGCGGCTGCAACGCAAAGGCTGACTTGGGCGCGATAGGACGTTAAGGACAAATGCCATGCTCCCCGTCCGTATCGCACCCTCCATCCTGTCCGCCGATTTCGCCAAATTGGGCGAAGAAGTCCGGGCCATCGACGCCGCGGGCGCCGACTGGATCCATATCGATGTGATGGACGGGCATTTCGTGCCCAACATCACCATCGGTCCGGCGGTGGTGAAGGCGCTGCGCCCGCATACGGACAAGCCGTTCGACGTGCATCTGATGATCTCGCCGATCGACGCCTATCTGGACGCCTTTGCCGAGGCGGGGGCGGACACCATCACCGTCCACCCGGAGGCGGGGCCGCACATCCACCGCACGATCCAGCATATCAAGGGGCTGGGCAAGCGCGCCGGGGTCGTGCTGAACCCCGCCACGCCCGCCAAGATGCTGGATTATCTGATCGACATGGTCGACCTGGTCCTCGTCATGAGCGTGAACCCCGGTTTCGGCGGGCAGAGCTTCATCGAGAGCCAGCTCAAGAAGATCGCGGCGATCCGCAAGATGATCGAGCATTCGGGCCGAGCCATCGATCTGGAGGTGGATGGCGGCGTCGACCCGGCCTGGGCGAAGCGCTGTATCGAGGCGGGGGCCGACGCGCTGGTCGCGGGAACGGCGGCCTTCCGGGGCGGTCCCGACCACTACGCCGCCAATATCGCCGCCCTGCGCGGTTGAGCGCGATGCGGAGCGGGATCGAGGGCGGGTCCACCCCGCAGGCTGCCGACAGCATCGAGGAAGGCAAGCGGCTGGTCCGTGTCGGCACCGGCGGGCTGTCGCTGGCCGACCGGCTGAGCGAGCATCTCCACCGGCTGACCTGGCGCACGCCGCTGCATTCGCTGCGGTTGAAGGGGCGGCATCCGCTCAAGCTGATGGCGGTGCCCGAGGACCCGATCCTGGGCGATATCGAGCGCGGCCATGCCCTTCTTGGCGGGGTGCTCGACTGGCGCGGCGAGGAGCGCGGGGTCGAATCGATCGATTTCGCGCATCCCGACTGGTCGAGCGGCTTTGCCGACCATCTGCACGGCTTTGCCTGGCTGCGCGACCTGTCCAGCGTCGCGACGCGGGCGCAGGGGGCGCCGATCGCCGAATATCTGATGGGTCGCTGGCTCGACGCGTTCGGGGACAAGGTCGATCCGGTGGCGTGGCGGCCCGATCTGTGGGGCCGCCGCATCCTGTTCTGGACCGCGCATGCGCCGCTGATCCTGTCGTCGACCGATCTCGTCTATCGCTCGCGCGTGCTCAACACGCTGGCGCGCGGCGCGCGGCATCTGGATCGCGGTGCGGACAAGGCGCCCGCCGGGGTCGCGCGGATCGCCGCTTGGTGCGGCGTCGTCGCGGCGGGATTGCTGCTGGCGGGGGGCGATCCGCGCCAGGCGTTCGGCGAGGCGGGGCTGAACCGCGCGCTCGACACCGGCCTGTTCGCCGATGGCGGCGTCATCGCGCGCAGCCCGGCGGTGCAACTCGACGCGGTCATGCTGCTGACCATGATGCGCGAGGTCTATGACGCGCGCGGGCTGGCCTTTCCGGAGGCGTTCCAGGCGCGGTTGCAGAAGATGATCTCGGCGCTGCTCGGCGTGGTGCATGGCGACCGCGCGCTGTCGAGCTGGCAGGGATCGGGCCCCGAAACGCCCGAGAAGATCGCCGCCGTCATCGAGGCGTCGGGCGTGCGCACCCGGCCGCTGCGCCAGGCGGGCGACTGGGGTTATCAGCGGCTGGCGGCGGCGCAGACCGTGCTGGTCATGGACGCCGCGCCCCCGCCCATCGCGCGTGCGATCGAGGGGGGCTGCGCCTCGACGCTGGCCTTCGAGTTTTCGGACGGGGCGCAGCGGATCGTCGTCAATTGCGGCGGCGCGGGCGCGACCGTGGCACAGGTTCCCGCCAGCCTCGCACATGGCCTGCGCACCACGGCGGCGCATTCGACACTGGTCCTGGGCGATTCCAACTCCACCGCGATCCATGCCGACGGCACGCTGGGGCGCGGCGTCGCCGAGGTCGAGCTCAGCCGCCAGGAATCGGACGCGGCCAGCCGGATCGAGGCGAGCCATGACGGCTATGTCCGCCGCTATGGCTTTCTCCACCGCCGCCAGTTGCTGCTGACCGGCGACGGACGCGAGTTGCGCGGCGAGGATGCGCTGTTGCCGCAGGGGCGCAAGCGCCAGGCCGGATCGACCCATTTCGCGCTGCGCTTCCATCTGGGCGACGGGGTCGAGGCGGTCATCACCGCCGAGAGCGGGCAGGCGATCCTGCGGCTGGACGACGGCGCGCTGTGGCAGTTCCGCTGTCGCGGCGGCACGCTGGCGATCGAGGAGTCGCTGTGGATCGACGGCACCGGCCGCCCGGTTGCGACGCAGCAGCTGGTCGTGACGGGCGAAACCCCGGCGGGCGGCGCGCATGTCAGCTGGGCGTTCAAGCGGGCGCTCTGAGCGCTCGCCCCGGCGAAGACCGGGGCCCAGTCGAACCATCAAATTCCTCCCCTGCAAGGGGAGGTGGCAGGCCGAAGGCCCGACGGAGGGGTGTCCCGCTCGGTGAGCGACACCCGCTCTCGCAACCGGTGACACCCCTCCACCATGCTGCGCATGGTCCCCCTCCCCTTGCAGGGGAGGAAAGGCGCACACCCCGAATCACATTTTGCGCTTCGGCGAATCGGAGTCTATCGGGGCCGCAAACTCTCCCCAGCATGTAGGACCCGCAGCCCGATGGCCGTTTCGCTCCCCTCCGCTCCCTCCGTCGACACCGTGCCGGTCCGCCGCGCGCTGCTGTCGGTGTCCGACAAGACCGGCGTCATCGATCTGGCGCGCGCGCTGGCCGAGCGCGGGGTCGATCTCGTCTCGACCGGCGGCACCGCCAAGGCGATCCGCGAGGCGGGCCTGCCGGTCCGCGACATCTCCGAGGTGACGAACTTCCCCGAGATGATGGACGGTCGGGTCAAGACGCTGCACCCGATGGTCCATGGCGGCCTGCTCGCGGTGCGCGACGACCCCGCACACGCCGCCGCGATGACCGAGCATGGCATCGGCGCGATCGATCTGGTCGTGGTCAACCTCTACCCCTTCCAGCAGACGGTCGCGAAGGGGGCCGAGCGGCCCGAGATCATCGAGAATATCGATATCGGCGGCCCGTCGATGGTGCGCTCGGCGGCCAAGAACCATGGCTATGTCTCGATCCTGACCGATCCGGCGGACTATGCCGACTTCCTGGCCGAACTCGCCGCGAATGACGGCGCCTCGACGCTGAAGACCCGCCAGCGCCTGGCCGCCAAGGCCTTTGCCGCCACCGCCGCCTATGACTCGGCGATCGCCCAGTGGTTCGCCTTTGCCGACCAGGGCGAGGCCTTCCCGGCGACCCTGCCGCTCGCCTTCACCCGCCACCCCGAGACGCTGCGCTATGGCGAGAACCCGCATCAGGTCGCCGCGCTCTATCTGCCGCAAAAGGGCGGTCAGGGCATCGCCCAGGCCGAGCAGCTTCAGGGCAAGGCGCTGAGCTACAACAACCTGAACGACGCCGATGCCGCGCTGGAACTGGTCAGCGAATTCATCGACGGTCCGCCGACCGTGGTGATCGTCAAGCACGCCAACCCTTGCGGTGTGGCGAGCGGCGCGACGCTGCTCGAGGCGTATCAGGCGGCGTTCGCCTGTGACACGGTGTCGGCGTTCGGCGGCATCATCGCCTGCAACCGTCCGCTCGACGCCGAGACGGCGGAAGCGATCTCGGGCATCTTCACCGAGGTGGTGGTGGCGCCCGACGCGAGCGCCGAGGCGCGCGCGATCTTCGCCAAGAAGAAGAACCTGCGCCTGCTGCTGTCGGGCGAACTGCCCAACCCGTCGCGCCCCGGCCTGATGATGAAGTCGATCGCGGGCGGCCTGCTGGTCCAGAGCCGCGACAATGGCCGCCTGACCGACGACATGCTGAAGGTCGTCACCAAGCGCGCGCCGACGGCGCAGGAACTGGCCGATTGCCGCTTTGCCTGGACGGTCGCCAAGCATGTGAAGTCGAACGCGATCGTCTATGCCAAGGGCGGTTCGACCGCCGGTGTCGGCGCGGGCCAGATGAACCGTCTGGAATCGGCGCGCATCGCCGCATGGAAGGCCAAGGACGCTGCCGACAAGGCGGGCTGGGCCGAGCCGCGCACCATCGGCTCGGCGGTCGCCTCGGACGCCTTCTTCCCCTTCGCCGACGGCCTGCTCGCGGCGGTCGAGGCGGGCGCGACGGCGGTGATCCAGCCGGGCGGCTCGATCCGCGACGACGAAGTGATCGCGGCGGCGGACGAAGCCGGGCTGGCGATGGTGTTCACCGGCATGCGCCACTTCCGGCATTGATCCGAAAAAGGCCCCTTCCGAAGCGTTCGGAAGGGGCCTTCTTATGCCCGACCCATAGCCCAACCGTTCACGCTGAGCGTAGTCGAAGCGTCATCCCATGGCCTTCGACTACGCTCAGGCTGAACGGGCGTTGGGGCGTTACCGCGTGATCCCGCCCGCATGGGGCAAGGTGGCTTCCTCCGCGCTCGGCGCCTTGCCGAACAGCGCGCGGTCCGCCGGACCGAAGGCCCAGCGCCACAGCACCAGCAAATAGGTCGCCGCGATGGCGGGCTCGCCGAACAGCAGCTCGGCCCATTCCAGCCGCTTGGGCAGCAGCGTGAAGGCCCCGCCCACGACCACCGCCGCGCCCGCCGCCCAGAGCAGCGGCCAGCGGAAGGGTGAGACGGGCGCGTTCAGGATGCCCGACAGCACCCGCGCCTTGATGACCGAGGTCATCGTCACGCTCATCGCCAGCGCCACCGCCGGGCCCGCCGCCGCCCAGGTCGGCGGCCAGCCGAGCGCGCGCATCCCTAGGATCAGCGCGAAGCTGAGGCCGATCTGCACCCCCAGCATCGCGATCGAGATCATCAGGTTGCGATGCCGCGCGGTATAGACCAGCGCCGATTCGCACACCGCGCCGGTCGAGGCCAGCACCTCGGCGAACAGCAGGAAGGCCAGCGCGGCGGTGCCCGACACGAATTGCGGGCCGACCACGCCCATCACGCCCTCGCCGGGGATCGACCCCATCAGCGCCAGACAGCCCTGCGCGGCCATGATCCAGAACGCCACCTGCCGCACCTGCCGCGCGATGGCGCCCATGTCGCCATTGGCCAGGCTCTGGGTGATGACCGGGCCCAGGATCGGGTCGAAGCTGGTCTTCAGCTTCTGCGGCAGCGAGGCGACCTGCTGCGCCATATAATAGATGCCGACGATGCGCGGCTCGAACATCACGCCCAGGATGAAGCGGTCGACATTGCGCGTCCCCCATTCCAGCGCGTCCGCCCCCGCCAGCGGCGCATTGGCGCGGGCGAGCGCGAAGACGCGGGCGAGGCGCGGGCTCCAGCCATGCGGCAGGCCATAGCTGCGCAGGAACGGCACCAGGCTGGCGATCAGCGCCGCCGTCATCGACGCGACATAGGACAGGACCAGGCCGTCGCGGATCGTGAAGAAGGAAAAGACCCAGGCCGCGATCGAGATGGTCCAGGGCTCGACCACCGCGCGCGCGGTGACCGTCGCCTTGACGTTTAGGCGATAGGCGAGCGCGGCGAGGCTGACGTCCGACCAGGCGATGGCGACGATGATGCAGGGCAGCCACCGGTCCAGCCCGGTGATCGCGCTGTTGGGATAGAGCAGCTCGGGAAAGGTCCACAGCACCGCGCTGGCCAGGACCGAGGCCAGGAAGGCGAGCGCCATCGCGTCCCACACGACATGGACATGCGGCCGCTCGGTCGAGGACAGCGCCTGCGCCAGCCCGCGCTTCATGCCCAGCGTCGCGATCAGCGCCGCCAGCTCGACCACGACCACCGCGATCGCGAAGCGGCCGACCAGATCGGGGCCGTACATGCGCCCCGCGATGAACAGAAAGGGGATGCGCGCCGCCAGCCGCAGCGCGAAGCCCGCGATATTGGTCCGCCCGCCCTTGGCGAGCGTATCGATGTCCTTGCTCTCGGCCATCAGCCGCGACGATTTCGGGCGAGGGGGCGCGGACAGGTCAATGCGCCGCGCCCCAGCTCTTGCCGAACCCGATCTCGACGCCCAGCGGCACCGACAGCGACACCGCCGGTTCGGCCGCGCCCGCCATGACTTCGCGGATCACCGCTCCGGCCGCCTCGGCATCCGCCTCGGGCGCCTCGAACACCAGTTCGTCATGCACCTGGAGCAGCATCCGCACATGGCCCAGCCCGGCGGCGGCGAGCGCGGGTTCCATGCGGACCATGGCGCGCTTGATGATGTCGGCGCTGGTCCCCTGGATCGGCGCGTTGATCGCGGCGCGTTCCGCCCCCTGGCGCTCGCCCTGGTTGCGCGAGGCGATGCGCGGGAAATGCGTCTTGCGGCCGAACAGCGTGCTCGTGAAGCCCTTCTCGCGGACGCTCGACAGCGTCTCGGCGATATAGCGGTTGATGCCGGGGAAACGCTCGAAATAGCGGTCGATCATCGCCTGCGCCTCGTCCGCCGACACGTCGAGGCGACCCGCCAGGCCCCAGCGCGAAATGCCGTAGAGGATGGCGAAGTTGATCGTCTTGGCCCGCCCGCGCGTGTCGCGATTGACCTCGCCGAACAGCTCCTTGGCGGTGAGGCTGTGGATGTCGTCGCCGTTCGCGAACGCATCACGCAGCGCGGGCACGTCCGCCATATGCGCGGCGAGGCGCAATTCGATCTGCGAATAGTCGGCGGCGATCAGGACATGGCCGTCCTCGGCGATGAACGCCTCGCGCAGCTGCCGCCCGACCTCGGTGCGGATCGGGATGTTCTGGAGATTGGGTTCGGTCGAGGACAGGCGCCCGGTCTGCGCGCCGGTCAGGCTGTAGCTGGTATGGACACGGCCGGTCCTGGGGTTGATCTGCGCCTGGAGCGCGTCGGTATAGGTGCTTTTCAGCTTGGACAGCTGGCGCCATTCCAGGATTTTGCGGACGATCTCCGCCGCCTCGCCGTCTTCGCGGGCCAGGCGTTCGAGTTCGGTCACGTCGGTCGAATAGACGCCCGACTTGCCCTTGCGCCCGCCCTTGAGACCTAGCCGGTCGAACAGGATCTCGCCCAGCTGCTTGGGACTGCCGATGGTGAAGGGGGTGCCCGCCATCGCATGGATCTCACCCTCCAGCGCGGCGATCTGCCCGGCAAATTCGGTCGAAAGCTGCGACAGGCGCTCGCGATCGACCTTGATCCCGCGCCGCTCCATCCCTGCGATGACGGGTACGAGCGGGCGGTCGACCATCTCGTACACGCGCGTCGCCTGCTCCATGGGAAGCCGCGCCTTGAACCGCTTCCACAGCCGCAGCGTGACGTCGGCATCCTCGGCGGCATAGCGCGTGGCGGTCTTGAGATCGACCTCGTGGAAGCCGAGCTGCTTCTTGCCGGTGCCGACCACCTCCTTGAAGGCAAGGCAGGTGTGCGACAGATGCGTCGCGGCCAGTTCGTCCATGCCGTGGCCGTGCAGCCCGGCGTCGAGGTCGAAGCTCAGCACGATCGTATCGTCATGCGGCGCGACGGCGATGCCGCGTTCGCCCAGCACAATCATGTCGAATTTGAGGTTCTGGCCGATCTTCAGGACCGACGGGTCCTCGCACAGCGCCTTGATCCGCTCGAGCGCCGCCGCGACCGGAATTTGCACCGGCACTTCGGCCAGCAGGTCGGTGCCGCCATGCCCCAACGGGATGTAGCACGCCTTGTTGGGCGCCAGGCACAGGCTGACCCCGACCAGTTCGGCCTGGGTCGCGTCGGTCGAGCTGGTCTCGGTATCGATCGCGACGAAACCCTGGGCCTGCGCCTCGGCCACCCACTGGTCGAGCGTGGCGAGGTCCTGCACCGTGGTATAGCCGTCGAGATTGCAGGGCTCGTCATCGTCCATCGGCGCGGCCGGAGCGGTATCGCCAGCGGCGGGGGTGGGCGCATCCTCGGTGATCTGGCCCATCTTGGCGATCAGGGAGCGGAAGCCGTGATGCTCCAGAAAGGCGCGCAAGGGGGCATCCGGGATGCTGTCATGCAGCGCCAGCTCCTCCAGCGGCTGCGGCAGCGGCGCATTGCACTCCAGCGTGACCAGCCGCTTCGACAGCCGCGCATTCTCGGCATGTTCGATGAGGTTGTCGCGAAGCTTGCCCTTCTTCATCTCGGGCGCGGCGGCGAGGACGGATTCCAGGTCGCCATGCTCGACGATCAGCTTGGACGCGGTCTTGGGGCCGACGCCCGGCACGCCCGGCACGTTATCGACGCTGTCGCCCATCAGCGCGAGCACATCGCCCAGCTGCTTCGGCCCGACGCCGAACTTCTCTTGAACATACGCCTCGCCCAAACGGCGGTTGTTCATCGTGTCGAGCATGTCGAGGCTGCCATCTTCGACCAGCTGCATCAGGTCCTTGTCGCCCGAGACGATCGTGACCTGCCACCCCTCGGCCATGGCGGCGCGGGCGTAGCAGGCGATCAGGTCGTCAGCCTCCAGCCCCGCTTCCTCAATGCACGGCAACGAGAAGGCGCGGGTGGCGTCGCGGATCATCGGGAATTGGGGGACCAGATCGGGCGGGGGCGGGGGGCGGTGCGCCTTATACTGGTCGTACATGTCGTTGCGGAAGGTCTTGGACGACTTGTCTAGGACCACCGCCATATGGGTCGGCCCGTCGGCGGCGTTGATCTCGTCCACCAGCTTCCAGAGCATGGTGGTATAGCCGTACACCGCCCCGACCGGCTCGCCATGCTTGTTCGTCAGCGGCGGCAGGCGGTGATAGGCGCGGAAGATATAGCCGGAGCCGTCGACGAGATAGAGATGGGGCATGATCCGCGCGGTTTAGCGGAACAGAGAGAGGGTAAACAGCCCCTGATCGCACCGGTTTTCGATGGCTGTGGCGGATGGGCCACGCTCAGCCTGATGGGCTGATCTAGCGACGGGAATAGGTGGTTAGCTGCCGTTTGCGGTTGGCAAAGGCAATTGTGAAACGAGGAGATCGCAGTTCGGCTTGCTCATATTGCATAGCCCAGCGATCGCGAAGCGTCGCAGTTTGCCGGAACCGTCGCCGACATAGAGGACGTTGGCCTCTCTGGGCGGCCAAGGCGTGGTCATGACGTTGCCGGGAGAGAGCTTTTGCGTTGATGGCGGCCGAGGTACGCCGTTTTTGAGTATATCGACGTAGACGGTCGCGTTGGTGTCATTTCGCAAGCTCGTCGTCGGACTACAGGCTGCAAGCGGCCCGAAGATCAAAAGCCCAATCAACGTGAACCGCCACCTCATAAGCGCACGATGTCGTCTAAGAGGATTGTCTGCAACTGGGCAATAGCAGCCGTTACCCCCAAGCCACACTCAATTCGCCACCGCCACCGGTCCTCTCGGCGGCCCCGCCGCATCGGCTACCGCCGCCGCGACATTCTGGATCAGCTGTTGGCGCTTGCGAATATCCTCGGTCGTGTCGCCGATCATCACCGCAATCGCAAAGCGGCGGCCATCGGGGGCGGTCAGCAGGCCGACATCGTTGAAGCCCGCATTGCGGCGGCCCAGGTCTTGGCCGGTGCCGGTCTTGTGCGCGATCGTCCAGCCGCTCGGCACGGCGGCGCGCAGGCGGGCATGGCCGGTGCGCGAGGCCTCCATCGTGTCGATCAGGATACGGGTCGAGGTTTCGGACAACAGCTCGCCGCGCGCCAGCCGGGCCAGCGCATCGGCGATGGCGATCGGCGCCGCGCCGTCGGGCGGATCGCTGACATAAGCGTCGAGCGCCGCGGTCCGCGCCGCGGGGTCGAGCCGGTTGCGCGCCGCCTGGAACGCCCCCGCCATCGCGAAGGCGGGTTGCCAGGTCAGACCCGCCGTCTTCGCCTGGAGCAGCCGCTCGCCGGGGCCGAAGCGGATATCGCCCAGCCGCTTGTTGGCGATCATCGCGCGCACCGCCTGCGGACCGCCGACATAGGTGAGCAGCCGGTCATTGGCGGTATTGTCGCTCTGGGTCAGCGCGCGGGTCAGCAGTTCGCCGACCGTGGTATGATATCCGTCGCCCTTGACCAGCATCGCGATCGGCTGGTGGAACAGGGTCAGGTCCTCGCGCCGAACGACGATCGGCTCGTCCAGCCGTGCACGGCCCCTGTCGCGCAGGTCGAGCAGCGTGATCGCGACCCACAGCTTGGACACCGATTGCTGGGGCAGGCGCTGGCGGCCCCCAACCTCCACCGTCCAGCCGTCATCGACCGCGCGCACCGCAATGCCCTTCTTGCCCGAAAAACCGGCGGACAGCCGATCGATCGTGCTGACCAGCCCGGCGGGCGCGGCGGGCGCGCGGCTGGGGCGGGGCGGGGGGAGCGGCATCGACACCGAAACCTGGGGATCGGGCACGCTGGGAGCATGGGACGTCGCGCCGGGGCGTGAATCCGCCCCACAGCCTGCGAGCCCCAAGAGAAGAAACCCGGCAGGCCATGAACGCAGCCCGCCGCTCGATACTCGCTTCGTCACCGCAATACCCCGCAACACAGGGGTATCCTTACGTGTTGACCGGGTGGGGGAAATCCCCGTGTCCGGGCCTTGCGACGAAAGGCCGCAACCACACGATAAGATGTGAAACATTTTAAATTCCTCCCCTACAAGGGGAGGAATCAGGGCTTGCTTCACGGAATCAGGATCGTGTCGACCGCTTCGGGCAAGGTCTCGGGATAATCGAGCGTGTAATGCAGTCCCCGGCTCTCCTTGCGATGCAGCGCGCAGCGGACGATCAGCTCTGCGGTCTGGAGCAGGTTGCGCAGCTCGATCAGGTCGGGCGTGACGCGGAAATGGCCGTAATAGTCGTTGATCTCGTCGGTCAGCATGCGGATGCGGTGCTGCGCGCGCTCCAGCCGTTTGGTGGTGCGGACGATGCCGACATAATTCCACATGAAGCGGCGGATTTCGGTCCAGTTCTGCTTGATGACCACCTCTTCGTCCGAATCGGTGACGCGGCTCTCGTCCCAGGGCCGGATGGCGGGGGCGGGGGGCAGTTCGTCCCAATGCGCCGCGATATGGTTCGCGCACGCCTCGC
This sequence comes from Sphingomonas sp. NCPPB 2930, assembly GCF_042867205.1. Classification (NCBI taxonomy): domain Bacteria; kingdom Pseudomonadati; phylum Pseudomonadota; class Alphaproteobacteria; order Sphingomonadales; family Sphingomonadaceae; genus Sphingomonas; species Sphingomonas sp. NCPPB 2930. Next base: position 21,736 of record NZ_JBHZQU010000012.1, read on the forward strand.
CATAGACGAAGCATTCGAGGAGCGAATTGGAGGCGAGCCGGTTGGCGCCGTGCAGCCCCGACTGGGTCACCTCGCCCGCCGCATAGAGGCCTGGCAGGTCGGTGCGCCCGTCGCGGTCCACGATGACGCCGCCACAGGTATAATGCTGCGCGGGGACGACCGGGATCGGCTGGACCGTCATGTCGATGCCGAGGCTCAACAGCTTTTCGTGGATGTTGGGGAAATGCTCGCGGACGAAGGCGGGCGGCTGGTGGCTGATGTCGAGATGGACATAATCCAGGCCCAGCCGCTTGATCTCATGGTCGATCGCGCGCGCCACGATGTCGCGCGGAGCGAGTTCGGCGCGGGCATCGAAATCGGGCATGAAGCGGTGGCCGGTCTCGGGGATCTTCAGATGCCCGCCCTCGCCGCGAACCGCCTCGGTGATCAGGAAATTCTTGACCTGGGTGTTGTAGAGGCAGGTCGGGTGGAACTGCATGAATTCCATGTTCGACACCCGCGCCCCCGCGCGCCACGCCATCGCGATGCCGTCGCCGGTCGCCCCCTTGGGCGCGGTGGAGAATTGATAGGTGCGGCCCGCGCCCCCGGTCGCCAGGATCGTCGCGCGCGCCTTGTGCACCACGACTCGGCCCGTCCGCCGGTCGACCGCATAGATGCCCCAGACATGACCCGCCCCCGAATAGCGCATCTCGTGGCGGCTGGTCGCCAGGTCGATCGCGACCTGATCGGGGACGAGCGTGATGTTGGGATGCGCCTCCGCCGCCTTCAGCAGCGCGTCGAGCACCGCCCAGCCGGTCGCGTCGGCGACATGGACGATGCGCCGGTGCGAATGCCCGCCCTCGCGCGTCAGGTGGAGCATATTGCCTTCGGTCGCGAAGGGGACGCCCAGTTTCTGGAGCCGCTCGATCGCGGCGGGGGCGTTCTCGACCACGAATTCGACGGTGGCGCGGTCGTTCAGCCCCGCGCCCGCGACCATCGTATCCTCGATATGGCTGTCGAAGGTGTCGCCGGGTTCGAGGACGGCGGCGATGCCCCCCTGCGCCCAGGCGGTCGAGCCCTCGTTCAGCTTGCCCTTGGCCAGCACCGTCACCTTGAACCGGTCGGCCAGGTTCAGCGCCGCGGTCAGCCCGGCCGCGCCCGACCCGACGATCAGGATATCGGAATCGGTCATGCGCGGTCTCCTTCGGGCGCGGGGGCAGGGGTCATGGCGCACCCTGTGGCACGGACGAGAGGGTTGGGACAGGGGGTAACGCCTTGCCTTGGTGCGCGCGCCTTCCCACTTGCCCGTCATGGCGTTGGTCCGATCCGATTGGCGCGACCGTCTGCGCGCGGCGATCCCCACGGGGGTGATCGTGGGCGGCCTGGGCTATGCATTGGTCCTGGGGCTGGGCTTCACGCCGTCCTCGACCGGGCCGTCCGAGGCGCTCGACAGTTTCGACGTCACGCCGCCCAAGCCGCCGCCCCCGCCGCCGGTCCGGCCCAAAAGGATCGAGAGCCACCGGCCGCGCGGAGCCGCCGCGCCCCCCAATATCCGGTCGCAGGCCACCCCGGTCGTCGCCCCGCCGCCGCTGGTCGTGCTGCCCCCGGTGTCGCCCGTCATCGCGGCGCCGGTCGCGGGCACGGGCGCGGACCCGAGCCAGGGCGCCTCCGACAAACCCGGTCCCGGCACCGGGGCGGGTGGAATCGGCAACGGCACGGGCAGTGGCGGGTCGGGTGACGGCGACGGTTATGGCGAGGAAACCCCGCCCCGGCGGATCAAGGGGCGGATCAAGGATTCGGACTATCCCGAGGCCGCCGCCGATGCAGGCGCCAGCGGCACGGTGCAGGTCCGCTATTTCGTCAATGTCGATGGCCGGGTCAGCGGTTGCGTGGTGACCAAGAGCAGCGGCAATGCCGCGCTGGACGAGACGACCTGTCGGCTGATTGAGCAGCGATACCGTTACGACCCGTCCCGCGATGCCGATGGGCGGCCGGTGCGGTCGATCATCGTGGTGAATCAGGATTGGGTGCTGGAGCGTTTGCCTGCGGAGCGGTGAGGCGGGACGTGGGCTTCGACTTCGCTCAGCCTGAACGGACGTTGGGATATTTCGGTTCGCGCAGAGGCGCGGAGGACGCGGAGATGTTCGGTGCGCGGATAGCGCATCCCTTACCTATCATGGCCTGTTGGGGCGGACTGTAGAATGAGTGGAGCGGTACACCTCCGCGTCCTCTGCGCCTCCGCGCGAACCCAAAATTTCTCCCCAGAACCCTGTTCAGCCTGAGTGAAGTCGAAGGCCAAGGGAATCTCTTGGCCTCAGGCCCCCACGCTCCGCGTCAACGACAGGAACACGTCCTCCAGATCGGCTTCCTTGGTCGAGACGTCGACGATCCCGTATCCGTCCGCCTGCACCGCCGCCAGGACCTGGCCCGCATTCACCTTGTCCTTGGCATAGGTGATCTCCAGCGTGCGGCTGCCCTTCAGCACGATCTTGCCGAAACTGGCATGGTCGGGCACCGCCGCGACATCGCGGTCCACCGTCACCGCGACGATCTTTTCCTGCGCCTTGCCGACCAGTTCACGGGTCGGCTCGTTGGCGACCAGGCGACCATGGTTGATGATCGCGATCCGGTCGCACAGCTCCTCGGCCTCTTCGAGATAGTGCGTGGTCAGCACCACCGTCACGCCCTGTTCGTTGAGCTGGCGGACATAGGCCCAGAGCTGCTGGCGAAGTTCGATGTCGACGCCCGCCGTCGGTTCGTCGAGGACCAGCACCGGCGGCGAATGCACCATCGCCTTGGCGACCATCAGGCGGCGCTTCATGCCGCCCGACAGGGTGCGCGAATAGGCGTTGGCCTTGTCCTCCAGATGCACCGCGCGCAGCAATTCCATCGAGCGGCGCTGGCCCTTGGGCACGCCGTACAGCCCGCCCTGAATCTCCAGCGTCTCCAGCGGCGTGAAGAAGGGGTCGAACAGGATTTCCTGGTTGACGATGCCGATCGACGCTTTCGCGTTGCGCGGATGCCGGTCGATGTCGAAACCCCAGATCGACGCCGATCCTTCGGTCTTCATCACCAGGCCCGCCAGGATGTTGATCAGCGTCGACTTGCCCGCACCGTTCGGCCCCAGCAGCCCGAAGATCTGCCCCCGCGGCACGTCGAAACTGACCCCGTCGAGCGCGCGCTTGCCGCCCTGATAGGTCTTGGCGATGCCCTGGATCGAGATGGCGGCTTCGGTGCTGGCGGTCATGCGGCCCGAGATAGGCGTGTGGGGCGGACAGGCCAAGCCGGTTTTCGGGAATTGCACGGGGCTCCATGCCTTGCTATCGCGCGAGCCTATGTTGCCGCCGCCCGAAACCACCCGCGTCACCCAGACCCGCGTCGCTTGCGACGGTGCCACCGACATTCCCGGCGGCGCTGCGCTCGGTCATCCGCGCGTGTGGTTGCAGATCGACGAGACCGGCTATGTCGATTGCGGCTATTGCGATCGCCGTTTCGTGCTGATCGGCGGCCCGGCGGATGGCGCGGACCAGGCGGCGCTGCCGGATCATGGCGACGGCGCCGGGCGCTAACCCCCAACACGAATGAGACTCACGCCCCTCCCGCAAGCGGGAGGGGATGGGGGAGGGAAAAGCCGCGAGCGTAGGTCTCGGTGAGACTCCTTGCCCTCCCCAAACCAGTTTCAGGTAAACGATGCCCCGCATCGTTTAGGTCATGCCGGGGGCATGACCGACCTGAAACTCGCTTGCGGGAGGGGCTTAAGAGAGAGCTGCGGCATGCGGCCGGGGCTTAACAAGGTCGGAATCCCGCCGGCGGGAGATTTCAAACCTCGGCAGGGCATCCTATATCCTCGTGATGACCGTCACCGATCCCCGCTCGTTCCTCTACCGCGACACGCTGGACCCCGAGGCGGCGTTGCGCCTCACCGCCAACGCCCTGTCCCGCGCCGACGATGGCGAGCTGTACCTCCAATATAAGCGTTCGGAAGCCTTCGGATTCGATGACGGGCGGCTGAAGACGGCCAGCTACGACACGCATTCGGGCTTCGGCCTGCGCGCGGTGTCGGGCGAGATGACCGCCTTTGCCCACGCCAATGAACTGTCCGAGGCCGCGATCCGGCGCGCCGCGCAGACCATGGCGCTGATCGACCCCGCTAAGGGCGCCGCCGCGCCGCCGCCGCAGGGGACCAACCGGCACCTCTATACCGCGACCGATCCGCTCGACCTGATCCCCTTTGCCGAGAAGGTGTCGCTCTGCCAGACGATCGACGCCGCCGCCCGCGCGCGCGACCCGCGCGTCGTGCAGGTGTCGGTCGGCCTGTCGGGCAGCTGGAGCGTGGTCGAGATCGTCCGCGCCGACGGCTTCGTCGCCACCGATGTCCGGCCGCTCGTCCGGCTGAACATCTCGGTCGTGGTCGAACAGAATGGGCGGCGCGAGACGGGCAGCTTCGGGATTGGCGGCCGCTATCTGTACGACCGGTTGGTCGCGCGCGAGACGTGGGAGCGCGGCATCGACGTCGCGCTGACCCAGGCGCTGGTCAATCTGGACTCGGTGGCGGCCCCGGCGGGCGAGATGACCGTGCTGCTCGGGCCGGGCTGGCCGGGCGTGCTGCTGCACGAGGCGATCGGGCACGGGTTGGAGGGTGACTTCAACCGCAAGGGCACCTCGGCCTTTTCGGGGCGGATCGGCGAGCGGGTCGCGGCGCCCGGCGTCACCGTGGTCGACGACGGATCGCTGGCCGACCGGCGCGGTTCGCTGTCGATCGATGACGAGGGCACGCCGACGCGCGAGGTCGTTCTGATCGAGGACGGCATCCTGAAGGGTTACATGCAGGACCGGCTCAACGCGCGGCTGATGGGTGTCGCGCCGACCGGCAATGGCCGCCGCGAGAGCTTTGCCCATGCGCCGATGCCGCGCATGACCAACACCTTCATGAAGGGCGGGCAGGACGACCCGGCCGAGCTGCTGTCGCGGGTGAAGAACGGCATTTTCGCCAAGTCCTTCGGCGGCGGGCAGGTCGACATCGTGTCGGGCAAGTTCGTCTTCTCCTGCACCGAGGCGTACCGGATCGAGAATGGCCGCCTAGGTGCGCCGATCAAGGGCGCGACGCTGATCGGCGACGGGCCGAGCGTGCTGACCAAGGTGAAGGGCATCGGCAACGACTTCGCGCTGGACGAGGGCGTGGGGGTCTGCGGCAAGGGCGGGCAGAGCGTGCCCGCGGGCGTGGGCCAGCCGAGCCTGCTGGTCGAAGGGCTGACCGTCGGCGGAACCGCGCTGGCGGCGTGATTTCCCTTCCTCCCCTGGAAGGGGAAGGTGGCAGGGCGTAGTTCTGGTGGAGGGGTATCACGCTCTCGATAGCGGGATACCCCTCCACCAGCTTTGCCGGTCCCCCTTATAGGGGAGGAAAAGCTGCCCAAAATTTGGGCATATCCTTACCAATGCCTAAAAATTGATGCCGCCCGGCAGGCGAAACGGATCGCGCCGCACCACCATAGCGCGCAAAAGTCACGAAAACGTAACTGGCACACCCTTTGCAATGCTTGTCGGCGGGAAACGCAAAGGGGGCGCAGGTGAAGCTGATCATCGCTATCATCAAGCCGTTCAAGCTCGACGAGGTGCGCGAGGCGCTCACCACTTTGGGCGTGGCGGGCATGACGGTGACCGAGGTGAAGGGTTTCGGGCGGCAGAAGGGCCAGACCGAAATCTATCGCGGGGCCGAATACAGCACCAACATGGTGCCCAAGATCAAGATCGAGGTCGTCTGCGCGTCCGAGATCGCCGACCGCGTCGTCGAATCGATCCAGGCCGCCGCCAACACCGGCGCGATCGGCGACGGCAAGATCTTCATGCTCGATGTCGGCCAGGCCGTGCGCATCCGCACCGGCGAAACCGACGAATCGGCACTCTGAGCAAGGGGGGATTTCGATGAAGCATGTCACCAAATTGGCGACCGGCGCGGCGGGCCTCGGCCTGACGCTGTTCGTCGCGCTGCCCGCCTGGGCCCAGGATGCCGCCGCGCTCCAGTCGCCCGCCGCCGCCGCGCCGGCCGCGACCGTGAACAAGGGCGACACCGCCTGGATGCTCACCTCGACCGTGCTGGTCATGATGATGATCCTGCCGGGCCTGGCGCTGTTCTATGGCGGTCTGACCCGTGCGAAGAACATGCTGTCCACCATGACCCAGATCGGCGCGGCCGCCTGCCTCGCGATGCTGATCTGGGTGATGTACGGCTATAGCCTGGCCTTCGGGCCGGACGTGTCGGGGGGCGCGTCCAACTTCATCTCCGGGCTGGGCAAGGCGTTCCTGAAGGGCGTCACGCCCGCCAGCCAGGCGGCGACCTTCACCGCGGGCGTCGAAATCCCCGAATATGTCTTCATCTGCTTCCAGATGACCTTCGCCGCGATCACCGCCGCGCTGGTGCTGGGCTCGGTCGTCGAGCGCATGAAGTTCTCGGCGGTCATGGCGTTCACCGCCGTGTGGCTGACCATCGTCTATTTCCCGATCGCGCACATGGTGTGGGCATCGTCGGGCCTGTTCTTCAAGGCGGGCGCGCTCGACTTTGCGGGCGGCACCGTGGTGCACATCAACGCCGGCGTCTCGGCGCTGGTCGCCTCGCTGATCCTGGGCAAGCGCATGGGCTATCCGACGACCCCGATGCCCCCGCACTCGCTGACGCTGACCGGCGTGGGCACCGGCCTGCTGTGGGTCGGCTGGTTCGGGTTCAACGCGGGCTCCGCGCTGGAGGCCAATGGCTCGGCGGGCCTGGCGATGATCAACACCTTCGTCGCGACGGCGTCGGGCGGCCTGTTCTGGATGCTCGCCGAGCGTCTGGCGGGGCATAAGGGTTCGGCGCTGGGCTTCTGCTCGGGCATCGTCGCGGGTCTGGTCGCGGTGACCCCGGCCGCTGGTAACTCCGGTCCGTTCGGTGCGATCGTGCTGGGCGCCATCGCCAGCGTCATCTGCTTCTATGCGGTGTCGGTCCTGAAGCCCAAGCTCGGCTATGACGATGCGCTCGACGCCTTCGGCGTGCACGGCATCGGCGGCATGATCGGCGCGATCGGCACGGCCGTGGTCTACGCCCCCTCGCTGGGCGGTCCGGGCGCGGCGGATTACGTCATGAGCTCGAAGCTGCTGGTCCAGCTCGGCGCGGTCGCCACGACCATCGTCTGGGCCACCATCGGCACCGTCATCGCCATGTACATCGCCAAGGCTGTCACCGGCCTGCGCGTCTCGAAGGAAGTCGAGCAGGAAGGCCTCGACCTCGGCGAGCACGGCGAGCGCGCCTACAACTGATCGGGAGCGGGGGCGACAGACCCCCGCACCCCACGACGTTCCTCCTGCGGACGACCTAAGCCCGGTGCGGCAACGCACCGGGCCTTTTTTTGCGTTGGCGGGGAAACCGCACCGACAGGGCGGAGGCCGGGGTAGAAAGTCGGACCAACCTCCGTTCGCACTGAGCGAAGTCGAAGTGCACGGGATTCGCTTACCCGGAGGGTGGGGCGTGGCCTTCGACTTCGCTCAGGCTGAACGGAGGTGGGGCTGGGGAGATAGAGGGGAGAAGGGGGCGACCCTTACCGCCCCTTCGGCCCCGCCGCTGGCCCCGCCTGCTGCGCCCGTGCCGCCTTGGCCGCCTCATATTCGTCGAAGGTGCGCGACAGCAGCGCCTGCGCCTCCGCCTCGGTCACCTTGCCGTCCTTGTTGGCATCGGCCTTGCCGAACCACAGCTCGGCCAGACGCCCGGCATGGACGTCGTCGATCTTCTTCTGGCCGTTGCCCATCTTCATGATCGCGGCCTTCACCTCGGCCTTGGTCAGCGCGCCGTCGTGATTGGTGTCGCGCGCCTTGAACTCGCGCGAGAATTTCGCGGCGGCGGACGCGCGGGTGTCCTGCGCCATGGCGGGCACGGCAAGGGTCGCGGCGATCAGGCCGGTGACGAGGAAACGGGTCATGCGGGAACTCCTGAACGGAACATCATGGCCGCTCCTGACCGGCTTTGGCTGTCGCCGCAATGAACAAGCGGGGGAACGGGCCCAACCGAAGGTTGCGTGAGGCCGCCACAGCGCATAGGGGCCGGGGCAAATCCATCTCCTATCCTCGAAGGACTTTGCCGTGAGCGAAGATATCAAGCGCGTCGTCCTCGCCTATTCGGGCGGCCTCGACACCAGCGTCATCCTCAAGTGGCTGCAGCAGCATTATGGCTGCGAGGTCGTGACCTTCACCGCCGATCTGGGCCAGGGCGAGGAGCTGGAGCCCGCGCGCAAGAAGGCGGAGATGGCGGGCGTGAAACCCGAGCATATCTTCATCGACGATCTGCGCGAGGAATTCGTCAAGGATTACGTCTTCCCGATGATGCGCGCCAATGCGCTCTACGAGGGGCTGTACCTGCTCGGCACCTCGATCGCGCGGCCGCTGATCGCCAAGCGCCAGATCGAGATCGCCAAGATGGTGAACGCCGACGCGGTCAGCCACGGCGCGACCGGCAAGGGCAACGACCAGGTCCGTTTCGAGCTGGGCTATTATGCGCTGAACCCCGACATCAAGGTCATCGCGCCGTGGCGCGAATGGGACCTGACCAGCCGCACCAAGCTGATCGAGTTCGCCGAGGCGCACCAGATCCCGGTGTCGAAGGACAAGCGCGGTGAAGCGCCCTTCTCGACCGACGCGAACCTGCTGCACACCTCGTCCGAGGGCAAGGTGCTGGAGGACCCGTGGGATGAGGTCCCCGATTATGTCTATTCGCGCACCGTCAACCCGGAGGACGCGCCCGACGTCTCCGAGACGATCACCATCGATTTTGAGCGCGGCGACGGCGTCGCGCTGAACGGCGAGGCCTGCTCGCCCGCGACCCTGCTGACCAAGCTGAACGAGCTGGGCCGCAAGCACGGCATCGGCCGCCTCGACCTGGTCGAGAACCGCTTCGTCGGCATGAAGAGCCGCGGCATGTACGAGACGCCAGGTGGCACCATCTATGCGCTGGCGCATCGCGGTATCGAGCAGATCACGCTCGACCGCGGCGCCGCGCATCTGAAGGACGAACTGGCGCCGCGCTATGCCGAGCTGGTCTATAACGGCTTCTGGTTCTCGCCTGAGCGCGAGATGCTCCAGGCCGCCGTCAACTACAGCCAGGAGAAGGTGACCGGCACCGTCCGCCTGAAGCTGTACAAGGGCCAGGCGATCGTGACGGGGCGCAAGTCGCCCTACAGCCTGTATTCGGAGAAGGTCGTGACGTTCGAGGACGATCAGGGCGCCTATGACCAGCGCGACGCCGCGGGCTTCATCAAGCTCAACGCGCTGCGCCTGCGCCTGCTGGGTCGCCGCGACCAAATCTGATCCGGTTTCGGAGCGGAGTAAGTAAAGGGCGGATGGGGCAACCCGTCCGCCCTTTTTTGTGTCTGCGTCATCCCAGCGGAGGCTGGGATCTCTGGTGGTGGAAGGGCAAGTCTCGCGAAAGGCCCCAGCCTGCGCTGGGGCGACTGTCCCTCATGCCGTTCCGCCGGAGCGCAGTCGAAGGCCACGCCATTGGGCATCGGCGGGGCGTGCGCTTCGACTTCGCTCAGCGCGAACGGAGGGCAGGGCGCGTTTTCAAACGGAGCGCCGCCGCCGCGCCCCCCAACAACTCGCCGCACCGCAGCAAGGGGGATGCTTGTCCTCGCCCCCTTCGATCCGCTAGGCCGATCGCCATGAATGGGGGAAAGCTCAACTGGTGGCAGACGCGGTGGTTCGTGGCGGCGATGGCGCTGCTCGCGGCCGTGCCGCTGCTCTGGCCGACGGTGCCGCCGCTGGTCGACCTGCCGGGCCATATGGGCCGTTACCGGGTCCAGCTCGATTATGCCGCGCAGCCGTGGCTGGCCAACTGGTATCATTTCGAATGGCAGATGATCGGCAATCTGGGCATCGACCTGCTGATCGAGCCGCTGGCGCCGATCTTCGGGCTGGAGCTGGCGGTCAAGCTGATCGTCATCGCCATTCCCGTGCTGACCGTCACCGGCCTGCTCTGGATCGCGCGCGAGGTGCAGGGGCGGATTCCGGCCACCGCGCTGTTCGCGCTGCCGCTGGCCTATAGCTATCCCTTCCAGTTCGGGTTCGTGAACTTCGCGCTGGCGATGGCGCTGGCGCTGAACCTGTTCGCGCTGTGGCTGCGCATGGGGCGGCTGGGCGCGGTGCGGTTGCGCGGCATCGTCTTCGTGCCGCTGTCCTGCCTGCTCTGGGTCGCGCACACCTTCGGCTGGGGCGTGCTGGGCGTGCTGGCCTTTTCGGCCGAGCTGATCCGCCAGCATGACATGCGCCGTGCCAGGGGCGCGCATGGGGTGAAGGGGTGGATCGAATCCGCCATCCATGCCGGGATCGGCTGTATCCCGCTCGCGCTGCCGATGGTGCTGATGGTGCTGTGGCGCTCGGGCGAGCATGTCACCGGGCAGACCACCGACTGGTTCAACTGGCGGTGGAAGATCAACTGGGTGACGATGGTCCTGCGCGATCGCTGGATGGCGTTCGACCTGGCCTCGGTCACGGTGCTGTTCCTCGTGCTGCTCAAGGGCGTGCGCGACGAGCGGGTGGAATATTCGCGCAATCTGGTGCTGACGGCGGCGTTCCTGGCGGTCGTCTATCTGCTGTTGCCGCGCATCGTGTTCGGTTCGGCCTATGCCGATATGCGGCTGGCGCCCTATGTCCTGGCGATCGCGCTAATCGCGCTCAGGCCCCGGCGCGGGCTGTCGCTGCGCGGCGCGTCGACGCTGGCGGTGATCGGGCTGGTGTTCTTCGTCGTGCGGATCGGCGCCACCACGGTCAGCTATGTGATATACAGCAACGATTACGACCGGGTGCTGACCGCGCTCGATCATGTCCCGCCGCGCGCGCGGCTGCTGACCTTTGTGGGCCGTCAATATTGCGCCGATGTCTGGCCGTCGAGCCGGCTGGAGCATGTCGCGGGCCTCGCACTGGAGCGCAAGCTGGCCTATGCCAACGACCAATGGTCGATGGCGGGCGGCCAGTTGCTGACCGTGCGCTATGCCCCCGCCAAGCGTTTCGCGCACGACCCGTCCGAGATCGTGACCGCGCGCCGCTGCCGCGGGCAATGGTGGCGGCCGATCGACACCGCGCTGAAGCTGCTGCCGCGCGATGCCTTCGACTATGTCTGGCTGGTCCATCCGCCGCGCTATGACGAGCGGCTGACCCGCGGGCTGACGCCGATCTGGCAGTCGGGACGCGACGTGCTGTACCGGATCGACGATCGCCGTCCGATCATCGACCCGGCGGCCTATGAGTTGCTCAGCCGCCCTTCGCCGGAAGAGGAAAAGCGCGTCCCCGCCCGGCGCAAGGCAACCGCCGATCAGGACGACCGATAGGGGCTAGCCCCGGCGGAACGGGGTCAGCTCGCCCAGATATTCGCTCTCCGCCGCCATCGCCTCACGCTCGCGGGTCACGAACTCGGCGACGGCGCGGCGAAAGGCGGGGTGGGGGATGTAATGCGCCGAGTAGGTCGGCACCGGGGCATAGCCGCGCGCCAGCTTGTGCTCGCCCTGCGCACCCGCCTCCACGGTCGACAGCCCGCGCGCGATGGCGGCGTCGATCGCCTGGTAATAGCATAGCTCGAAATGGAGGAAGGGCACGTCCTCGGTCGCGCCCCAATAGCGCCCATAGAGCGTGTCCGCGCCGATCAGGTTCAGCGCCCCCGCGATCGGCCGCCCGTCGCGCATCGCGAGGATCAGCAGCACCTTGTCGCCCAGCTGCTCGCCGATCCGGTCGAAGGCGGCGCGGGTCAGATAGGGCTGGCCCCATTTGCGGCTGCCCGTGTCCTGATAGAAGGTCCAGAAGGCGTCCCAATGTTCGGGGCGGATCTGGTCGCCGGTCAGGTGGCGGATGGTCAGCCCTTCGACGGCGGCGGCGCGTTCCTTGCGAATCGCCTTGCGCTTGCGGCTGGCCAGCGCGTCCAGGAAATCGTCGAAGCTGGCGTATCCGTCATTGCGCCAGTGGAACTGCACGCCCTCGCGGATCAGCCAGCCCGCGGCCTCGAAATGCGGCACCTGATCGGGCGCGACGAAGGTGACGTGCGCCGACGACAGCTCGTTCTGATCGGTCACCGCCTCGATCGCGGCGATCAGCGCGGGTGCGAGGGCAGGGTCGCGCAGCAGCAGGCGGGGGCCGGGCACGGGCGAGAAGGGCGCGGCGATCTGAAGCTTGGGATAATAGCGCCCCCCGGCGCGCTCCCACGCATCGGCCCAGCCATGGTCGAAGACATATTCGCCCTGGCTATGCGCCTTCAGATAGGCGGGCGCGATCGCGGCGGGCTGTCCGTCCGGGCCGTCGATCACGATGGGGGCGGGGGTCCATCCCGATCGGCTGCCGACGCTGTGCGAGGTTTCGAGCGCGCTCAGGAAGGCGTGGCTGACAAAGGGATTGGTGGTGCCCGCACAGGCGTCCCACTGGTCGGAGGACAGGGCGGCGACGCCGGACAGGATACGCGCGACGGCGGTGGTCATCGCGGTGGGATATGCGGTTTGGGGCGGGGCGGGACAAGGGCTGGCGATTCGCTTGTGGCTTTCCCTCCCCCATCCCCTCCCGCTTGCGGGAGGGGCGTGCGATGGGGCGAGTTATAGGATTCCTCGCTAACCTCTGGCCGCTCCCCTCCCGCAGGCGGGAGGGGATGGGGGAGGGCGGGGGCCACAGGCGACCCCGCCCGAAAGGATCAGGCCAGCGCCACGATCGCATCCACCTCGACCGCCGCGCCCAGCGGGAGTACCGGCACGCCGACGGCCGAGCGCGCATGGCGGCCCGCCTCGCCGAACAGTGACACCATCAGCTCCGACGCGCCATTGGCGACCTTGGGCTGGTCGGTGAAGTCGCCCGCCGAATTGACGAACACGCCCAGCTTCACGATCCGCTTCACGCGGGCAAGGTCGCCGCCCAGATATTTCTTGATCTGCGCCACCAGCATCAGGCCGCACGCCTGCGCCGCCTTCTGCCCATCCTCCAGCGAGACGCCCTCGCCCAGCCGCCCGGTGACGAGCTGGCCGTCGATGAAGGGCAGCTGGCCCGAGATATGGAGGAGCCCGCCCGCCTCGACGACGGGGACATAGGCGGCGACGGGGGCGGCGGCCTCCGGCAGGGTGAGGCCGAGCTGTTCGAGCGCGCGATCGATATGGGTGGTCATGGCGCGAGACATGGCGCGGTGCGGCCCCGCCGGTCAAGTATCCCGTCAGCCCGGCGCGGCGCGCCCCTCGGCGAATCGCGCGGCGATCCAGGTCTCGGCGCGGCGCCAGTCATCGATCCGGGCATGCGCGGCGGGCGCGGGCGGGACATGCGGCGCCATTTCCGGCTCCGACACCATGTGCAGCCTGTGGACGTGCGGCGCATGCTCCGCGACCGAGGCGTGGTGTTGCGCCAGATCGTCGACGAAGACGGTGACGGGGTGGCCATGCTCGGCGACGAGCCTCGCCACCGGCACGCCCTTGGGGCCGGAATTGCACTGGACGCGGTGGGTGATGCCGAATCGCGCCAGCTGCTCGATCCGGGGCTGGCGGCATTCCTCGACCAGATTGGTCAGGATGACGATGTCGGCCTGTTTCGCCAGCGCGGCCAGCGCCTCGGCGGCGTGGGGCACCAGGGTCTGCCGCTCCATCTGGCCGGGGAAGAAGCCGTGCAGCAGCTCCCAGGCTTCGTCATGGGTAGGGGCGGGGCCGCCGCCGCGTCGGGACAGCGATCCGAAAAAGTCGTGCCGGTCCAGCGCGAATTCCATGTCGTGCGCCTCGTCCAGCCAGTCGCGGAAGTGCCGCACCATATGGACCAGCACCTCGTCGCAGTCGCAGATCAGCAGCGGCTTCATGCGGCCTCCAGCGTCCGCCGCGCGGCGACCAGCGCCTCGGGACGCACGCCCAGCGAATCGGCGCATTCGATCAGGTCGGCCTCATGCCCCTCCAGAAAGGACAGGATGGCGGCCAGCACGCCGCGCTCGCCCGCCCCGCCGCGCAGTTCCTCGACCGACAGGCCGGTCAGCGCCAGCAGCCGTTCGGCGCGGCTCTGGCTTTGCAGCGTCCAGACGAGCGCCTGCAACGCCAGCGCCCCGGCCGTCTCGATGCGTGCGGGTTCGATTGTATCCGGTCCGGGCATTGCCTATCGTCACTCATGGTCAATGGTGGAACGGGCGTGACAAGAAAGGTGCTCGTTGTCGAGGACAACGAACTCAACCTCAAACTCTTCTGCGACCTCCTGCGCGCGCATGGCTTCATCGCGGAGCCGGTCCGCGACGGGCGCGAGGCGGTCGCGCGCGCGCGCGAGGTCGAACCCGACCTGATCATCATGGACATCCAGATGCCGCACGTGACCGGCTATGAGCTGATCCTGGAGCTGAAGGCGGACGAGGAACTGCGCCGCATCCCGGTGATGGCGGTCACCGCCTATGCGGGCCGCGAGGACGAGGACCGGATCCGCGCGGCGGGGGCGGATTCCTATGTCTCCAAGCCGATCAGCCTGATGCGATTCATGGAGGCGGTGAACGCATTGCTGTGAGGGGGCTGGACCCCACCTCTGTTCGCCCCGCTCCCCACACTTCGTTCGCACTGAGCGAAGTCGAAGTGCATGCCCTGAACCTCTGCCACGGGCGTCATCCCGTGGCCTTCGACTTCGCTCAGGCTGAACGGAGAAAGGGGCGAGCGAGATGTCTATTTTTGGTGGTTAGCTGCCATGTGGCTTGAACCACCGACGGAAGAACGCCTGCCGCCCAGCCACTCGCTCCCGACGCTCCGTCGCTGCCTGCTCTTGGAACTGGGAACTGCTGTAACCGACCGCCCAGCGGTAAAGAGATACGAGCATCATGGCGAACATTGCCGCCCCACCAAGCGCAAAAACGCCGAGGGCAACCGTACCGTCACGCGAGAAGCCCAAAGCCTCAAGTGCGCTGATCACCGCTAGACTCAAGAAGACCGGCACACCCCAAACAAGCCGCTGCGCAAACGCGAATACCGGGTTGTATCTTCGACTCGTCCAGTCCCGATCCATCCAGTTGATCAGCGCACGAAACATGGCGGCTCGCTCCCTCGTCACCGCCTTATCGCCTATTGCCGACGTCCGCTATTGGGCGAAGGCGAAAGCGACCCCCGACCCTCCGGGCTCAATCCTCCGAATCGTCCCCGACGGGCGCGGCCTTGCGCCCCTTGAACCCTTGCGCGACGACGAACCATTCCACCGATCCCTTGCGGCTCGACGGCGGCTTGGCGTGCTTCACGGTGGCGAAGTGGCGCTTCATCTCGGCGACCAGCTGCGAATCGGCGCCGCCCGCAAAGACCTTCGACACGAACACCCCGCCGGGCGACAGCACGTCGCAGGCAAAGGCGAACGCCGTTTCGACCAGCGCCATGGTGCGCAGCGCGTCGGTCTGCGGATGGCCGACCGTGTTGGCCGCCATGTCCGACATGACCAGGTCGGGCGCGCCGCCCAGCGCCTCCATCAGCCTGTCAGGTGCCGCATCGTCCATGAAGTCCATCTCGAAGATGGTGACGCCGTCGATCGGATCGACGGGCAACAGGTCGATGCCGACCACGCTGGCGTTCGGCACCTTGCGCCGCACCACCTGGCTCCAGCCGCCCGGCGCGATGCCGAGGTCGATGATCCGCTTCTTGCCACGCAGAAAGCCGAAGCGCTCGTCCAGCTCGATCAGCTTATAGGCCGCGCGGCTGCGATACCCCTCCGCCTTGGCGCGGCGGACATAGGGATCGTTCAACTGGCGCTCCAGCCAGCGGGTCGATTGCGCGGTGCGGTTCCGGGCGGTGCGCACGCGCTGGTGCAGCCCCGAATTTCCTCTGCTCACGGTCTGGTGATTCCCATCAAACGCCGCAAAATCCCCTCGCGGATTCCACGGTCGGCGATCCCTAGCCGCTCGGCGGGCCAGAGGTCCAATATCGTCTCGAGGATGGCACAGCCCGCGACCACCAGGTCGGCGCGCTCGGGGCCGATGCACGCGACCTTGCCGCGCGCGGCCAGGCTCTTGCGCGACAGGCTGGTGCTGATCTCCCGCATCGCCGCCGTCGGCACGATCAGCCCGTCGACCGCCGCCCGGTCATATTGGCTGAGCCCCAGATGGACGCTGCCCAGCGTCGTCACCGTGCCGCTGGTGCCCAGCAGCCGGGGGCGCTTCAGGTCGCGCGGCAGGCGTGCGGCGAAACCGGCAAAGCTGTCCGCGACGATCTGGCGCATCCGCGCATAGGCGGCCAGCCGTCCTGCCTCGCCCTCGCCGCCGCCCGCGCTTTCGGTGAGCGACACGACGCCCCAGGGGGCCGAATGCCAGTCGAGGATGCGGGGGCTGGGGCCGCGCGTGTCGACCAGCACCAGTTCGGTCGAACCGCCGCCGATGTCGAAGACCAGAGCGGGGTCCTCGCCCGGCTCGATCAGCGCGTGACAGCCCAGCACGGCGAGCCGCGCCTCTTCCTCGGCCGAGATGATGTCCAGATGGATGCCCGTCTCCGCCAGCGCGCGCGCGATGAAGGCGGGGCCGTTGGCCGCCCGCCGGCAGGCCTCGGTCGCGACCGCGCGCGACAGGGTGACGTTGCGGCGCCGCAGCTTGTCGGCGCAGACGCGCAGCGCCGCGATGGTGCGGTCGATCGCGGCGTCGGACAGGCGGCCGGTGGTGGCCAGCCCCTCGCCCAGCCGGACGATGCGCGAAAAGGCGTCGACCACGGCAAAGCCGCCGCCCTGCGGCCGCGCGATCAGCAGCCGACAATTGTTGGTGCCAAGGTCGAGCGCGGCATAAGCCTGCGCATCGGACCACCGGCCACGCTGGGGCCGGGGCGGTGCCGGACGGGCAGGGGGCTTGGCCTGCCGGTACGGCCGTCGGGTGGGTTGATCCCCCATCGCCGTATCTCGCTTTATTCTGTTCTATCCGTCACGGACATGAGCGTCCGCCGGTGCTTGGTCCCCAAGGTAGCGGGTCGGTGCCCGTGCGACAAGACGCGCCGCATCAAAGCCTGTTGACAAGCCCAGCCAGCCCGCCTAGAGGCACGCCCCTGTTCGGTGCCCCGTCGTCTAAAGGTAAGACCACGGACTCTGACTCCGTTAATTGAGGTTCGAATCCTCACGGGGCATCCAGACATTTGCCGGGATCAGGCGATCTGATCCGCAGGCCGGGCAAGTGCCCGCCCCATATCCCCTTCCAAGAAATGTCATGCTGATGATCGGCGTCGCCTGCCGTCGATTCGCACGGCTGTGGATGATGACTTAGGTCGGATCGACATTCAGGATTTCGTTTTCTTCCCCTCTCCCCTGGCCAGGGGAGAGGGTTAGCGAAGCTTGCCAGCCTGCTGGCTAGCGCAGCTTGGGTGAGGGGTCGAGCGAGCCCAAAGGCTCGCGCGCTGCGCGCATGCACCCCTCACCCAGCTCCGACTAAGCCTTTGCTTTTGCAAAGGCCAAGTCTGCGCAACCCTCTCCCCTCTACGAGGGGCGAGGGACAGAAAGGCATCGCTGAATGTCGATCGGCCCTAGGCGAGCATGTCGGTCGTTTCGGTCTGTTTCGTGGCGAATCGTTCTATCCCGCCATCGAATCGGGTCGCGCGCGAATCCCGGACGTCGCCGTGCGCTTCCCGTCGTCGATCATTTGCCGGGGTGGCCTCTTCGCAAATCCGGTCGTGGGTGCCGTCGCGTATCGTTGGGATGCGTGGTGGCAGCAGGGGGCTGTCGTTCGACGGAGCTTCCTCCGAGATAATCGTCCCCAAGGGGCGAATATCGGCAAGCAAAGCTGCGGCGGCGTCGTCATGGCGGCCGGGATCGAAAAAGACGGCGCGATGATTTCGCGCGATATGTCAAAGCATCGGGACAAACACGTGTCGGCGGCTGTCTTTCGACAGCCGCCTCACATTTTCCACCAATGTTGGAAAGTGGTGCCCAGAAGAGGACTCGAACCTCCACGACCTTGCGATCGCCAGCACCTGAAGCTGGTGCGTCTACCAATTCCGCCATCTGGGCACGGGGTAGGCCCGCGCCTTTAGGGTAGGGTTCGAATCCTTGTCAACGGCTTTTTTGCGAGGCAAAGGGGCGAAAGACGATTTTTCTCGAAAAAATAGGGACGGTCATGACGAACAAGCTGGTGACGCTGATTGGCGGCGGGGGCTTTCTGGGCCGCTATGTCGCACGCGAGTTGATGCGCACGGGCGCGCGGGTGCGGGTCGCGCAGCGCGATCCGCGCCAGGCCTATTTCCTGCGCACGCAGGGCGGGCTGGGCCAGACTCAGTTCGTCGCGGCCGATATCGCACGGCCCGACACGGTCGCGCGGGCGGTCGAAGGCGCGGATGCCGTCGTCAACCTAGTCGGCGTGATGGGCGGCAATATGCAGCGCATCCATGTCGACGGCGCGCGCACCGTCGCCGAGGCCGCGCGCGCGGCGGGGGTCGAGGCGCTGGCCCATGTCTCGGCCATCGGCGCTGACTCGAACGGCGCGGCGGCCTATGCCCGGTCGAAGGGGCAGGGCGAGGATGCGGTGCGCCAGGCTTTCCCGAACGCCACGATCCTGCGCCCCTCGATCGTGTTCGGGCGCGAGGACCAGTTCGTGAACCGCTTTGCGGGCATGGTGTCGGCGCCGATCGTGCCGATCCTGCGCGCGGGCGTGAAGTTCCAGCCGGTGTTCGCGGGCGATGTCGGCCAGGCGATCGTCGCGGCGATCCTGGACGGCGAGACGCATGGCGGCCACACCTATGAGCTGGGCGGGCCGGACGTGCTGTCGATGGGCGAGCTGGTCCGCTGGATCGCCGCGACGCTGGGTCGCACGCCGAACTTCGTCGAGCTGCCCGACTTTGCGGGCGCGCTGCTCGCCCGGCTGCCGGGTTCGCCGATCAGCTGGGACCAGTGGCTGATGCTCCAGCAGGACAATGTCGTTGCCGCCGGTGCGCCGGGCCTGGCCGCGCTGGGCGTGACCCCGGCGCCGCTGGCGACCGTCGCGCCCGAATATCTGATCCGTTTCCGCAAGGCAGGCCGGTTCGGGCGGCGGGCACAGACGCTGGCGGCCTGAGCCGTCCCATAACGCCCCACGGGTCGCCGCTTAGGCGTTTCCCTGTCGGCCCCGTCGTCCTATGGCGACGGGGCCAATTTTTTGGGGACGCTCGTGAACGATCTGCTAGCCGCCATCATCCTCGGTATCGTCGAGGGGGTCACCGAATTCCTGCCGGTGTCCTCGACCGGACACCTGATCCTGGCGGGCGCGCTGCTCGGCTATGACGATGCGCGGTGGCAGATGTTCAACATCGTCATCCAGCTGGGCGCGATCCTGGCGGTCGTCGTCCTCTACTGGCGAACCTTCTGGACCGTGCTGGAGGGGCTGTTCAAGCGCGATCCGGGTTCGATCCGCTTCGTGCGCAACCTGCTGATCGCCTTCATCCCCGCCGCCGTCATCGGCGTGCTGGCGAAAAAGCATATCGAGGCGCTGCTGCTCCAGCCCAAGGTCGTCGCCATCGCGCTGATCGTCGGCGGCATCGCGATCCTGGTGATCGAGCGGCTGGTGAAGCCCGGCACGACGCGCGGCATCGCGGCCGTCCCGGCCAAGACGGCGCTGGGCGTCGGCTTCCTCCAGTGTCTGGCGATGATTCCGGGCGTCAGCCGCTCGGGCGCGACGATCCTGGGCGCACTGACCCTGGGTGTCGAGCGGCGCACGGCGGCGGAGTTCAGCTTCTTCCTCGCCATCCCCACCATGCTGGGCGCCAGCGTGGTCGAGACGGCGGGGCATCTGGATGCGATGCGCAGCGGGAGCAGCGTCGGGCCGATCGAGATCGGTGTCGGCTTCGTCGTGTCGTTCGTGGTCGCCTTGCTGGTCGTCCGCTGGTTCGTCGGCATCGTCGGCAAGCACGGCTTCGGCCCCTTTGCCTGGTATCGAATCGTCGCGGGCAGCATCGCGTTGGCGATGCTGACACTGCATTGATACCGGATCGGGCCTATTTACTTGCGGGTCGCTCGCAATAAGCGCGAGCCGCGCATAAATAAGGGTCTAAATAGGGCGCACTTGCTGTCCTATATGTCGATTTGCCCGTGACATGGGGTCGTTCGCGCAATATCCGCATCTTCGGAGGCGCATATGGCGAACGATTCTATGCTGAAGTTTGTAGGCCGCGAGCAGGCTTATCCGGCCAAGCGGGCGGCCGAGGCGCGCGCGGAGGATTTCCGCGAGATCGCCGAGCGTTATGCGCCCCCGGCGGCGGAGGATCAGGCCGGGCGCTGCTCGCAATGCGGCGTGCCCTATTGCTCGGTCCATTGCCCGCTGCACAATCATATCCCCGACTGGCTGCGCCTGACCGCCGAAGGGCGTCTGCGCGAGGCCTATGAGCTGTCCAACGCCACCTCGACCATGCCCGAGATCTGCGGCCGCATCTGCCCGCAGGACCGGCTGTGCGAGGGCAATTGCGTCATCGAGTTTTCGGGCCACGGCGCGGTCACGATCGGATCGGTCGAGAAGTTCATCACCGACACCGCCTGGGAAGAAGGCTGGGTCGAGCCGCTGGTCCCCGGACCCGCGCGCGGCCAGTCGGTCGCGGTGATCGGCGCGGGGCCTGCGGGCCTGACGGCGGCCGAATATCTGCGCGTGTCGGGTTATGAGGTCCATGTCTATGACCGGCACGACCGGGCGGGCGGGCTGCTGACCTATGGCATCCCCGGCTTCAAGTTGGAAAAGCCCGTCGTCATGCGCCGGGTCGAGCGGCTGAAGGCGGGCGGCATCGTCTTCCATGAGGGCTTTGCGGTCGGCGAGGATGCCACGCTGGAGGATCTGCGCCGCCGCCATGACGCGGTGCTGATCGCGACCGGCGTCTATAAGGCGCGCAATGTCGATGTGGACGGCGCGGGCGCGAACGGCGTGATCGCCGCGCTCGACTATCTGACCGCGTCGAACCGCAAGAGCTTCGGCGATACGGTCGAGGCGTTCGAAAATGGCTCGCTCAATGCCGAGGGCAAGAATGTCGTCGTGATCGGCGGCGGCGACACTGCGATGGACTGCGTCCGCACCGCGATCCGGCAGGGCGCCAAGTCGGTGAAGTGCCTCTATCGCCGCGACCGGGCCAACATGCCCGGCTCGCAGCGCGAGGTCGCCAATGCGGAAGAGGAAGGCGCCGAGTTCGTCTGGCTCTCCGCGCCGCTCGGCTTCGAGGGGGGCGAGACGGTGACCGGCGTGCGCGCCGCCAAGATGCGGCTGGGTGCGCCCGACGCCAGCGGCCGCCGTGCGCCGGAGGCCGAGCCGGGTGCCGACCATCTGCTCGAGGCGGACATGGTCATCAAGGCGCTGGGCTTCGATGCCGAGGACCTGCCGAGCCTGTTCGGCACCGCCGAACTGGGCGTCAGCCGCTGGGGCACGGTGCTGGTCGATGGCCGCACGCTGATGACCAGCCTGGACGGCGTGTTCGCCGCCGGTGACATCGTGCGCGGGGCGTCGCTGGTCGTCTGGGCGATCCGCGACGGCCGCGACGTGGCCAAGGCGATGCACCAGTGGCTGAAGGCGCGCGCCAAGACGGCGACGCGCGAAAAGGTGGCGGCATGATGCGCGGGCTGGCCCTGCTCGCGCTGGCCGCGACCGCCATGCCGGGGGTCGCGATGGCCCAGACGGCGGCACCCGCGCGGGCGCCCGTCGTGGCGGAGCCCGACGCGGCCCGGCTGGCTCTGGCGCGGCAGTTGCTGGACCAGATGATGCCCCCCGCCACGCGCCAGAGCATGATCCAGGCGATGCTGACCCCCATGCAGGCCAATATGCGGCAGGGTCTGGAACAGTCGCCCGGCTTTCAGCAGGCGTTGACCAAGAACCCGAAAGCGCGCGCGATCTTCGATCGCTTCCTCGACAAGCAGCAGGCGCGAACGAACGCCACGCTGACCGAGGCGTTGCCGGGCATGGTCGACGCGATGGCGCGGGCCTATGCGCGCCGTTTCGATGCGGGGCAGCTCGGCGATCTTCAGCGCTTCTTCGCGACCCCGACCGGCCAGGCCTATATGAAGGCCTCGTTCACGATCATGGCCGACCCCGACATCGCCGCCTGGCAGCGCAAGCTGATGGGCGAGGCGATGACCCATATGCAGGACGATATCGCCACGATGGCCAAGGACATCGACGCGACCCAGCAGGACAAGAAGTGATGACCGACCAGCGCCAATATCTCGCCGAGCATGGCATGTACCGCCCCGAATTCGAGGGCGATGCGTGCGGCGTCGGCATGGTCGCGGCCACCGATGGCCAGCCCTCGCGCCGGGTCGTCCAGTCGGCGATCGACGCGCTGAAGGCGGTGTGGCATCGCGGCGCGGTCGATGCCGACGGCAAGACCGGTGACGGCGCGGGACTGCATGTCGACCTGCCGCACCGCTTCTTCGACGATGCGATCGCCGCGTCGGGGCACAAGGTGCTGCCCAACCGGCTGGCGGTCGGCATGATCTTCATGCCGCGCACCGATCTGGGCGCGCAGGAAACCTGCCGCACCATCGTCGAGAGCGTCATCATCGAGGCGGGCTATACCATCTATGGCTGGCGCCAGGTGCCGGTCGACGTCTCGGTCATCGGGCTGAAGGCGCAGGCGACCCGGCCGGAGATCGAGCAGATCATGATCGCCGGGCCGATGCCCGACGAGGTCGATGCCGCCGAGTTCGAGAAGAATCTGTACCTGGTCCGCCGCCGCATCGAAAAGCGGGTGATCGCGGCGCAGATCAGCGGCTTCTATATTTGTTCGCTGTCCTGCCGCTCGATCATCTACAAGGGGCTGTTCCTCGCCGAGAGCCTGTCGGTCTTCTATCCCGACCTGCAGGATCACCGGTTCGAGAGCCGCGTGGCGATCTTCCATCAGCGTTATTCGACCAACACCTTCCCGCAATGGTGGCTGGCGCAGCCCTTCCGCTGCCTGGCGCATAATGGCGAGATCAACACGATCCGCGGCAACAAGAACTGGATGCTCAGCCACGAGATCCGGATGGCCTCGATCGCGTTCGGCGACAATTCGGAGGACATCAAGCCGGTGATCCCGGCGGGCGCGTCCGACACGGCCGCGCTCGACGCGGTGTTCGAGGCGATCTGCCGCTCCGGCCGCGACGCGCCGACCGCCAAGCTGATGCTGGTGCCCGAGGCGTGGCAGAAGGACCTCGACACGCCCAAGGCGCATGCCGAGATGTACCAGTATCTCGCCTCGGTGATGGAGCCGTGGGACGGCCCCGCCGCGCTGGCGATGACCGATGGCCGCTGGGCGGTGGCGGGCATGGACCGCAACGCGCTGCGCCCGCTGCGCTACACGCTGACCGCCGACGGGCTGCTGATCGTCGGGTCGGAAAGCGGCATGGTGGTGGTGCCCGAGGCGACCGTCACCGCCAAGGGCCGGTTGGGGCCGGGGCAGATGATCGCGGTCGATCTGGCCGAGGGCAAGCTGTACGACGACCGCGCGATCAAGGACCAGATTGCGGGCGAACAGGACTATGCCGCGATGATCGGCGAGTTCCTGACCATGGACCAGCTGCCCGCTCCTTCGGAAGAAGAAGCGCTGGTGCGCATGCCCCGCGCCGAGATGCTGCGCCGTCAGGTCGCCGCCGGGCAGACCATGGAGGATATGGAGCTGATCCTGTCCCCCATGGCCGAAGGCGGCAAGGAAGCGATCGGGTCGATGGGCGACGACACGCCGCTCGCCGTCATCTCCGACAAGCCGCGCCTGATCAGCCAGTTCTTCCGCCAGAACTTCAGCCAGGTGACGAACCCGCCGATCGACTCGCTTCGCGAACGCTATGTGATGTCGCTCAAGACCCGGTTCGGCAATCTCGCCAACATCCTCGACACCGAGGATCGGCGCGAGCGGGTGCTGGTGCTGCCGTCCCCGGTCCTGACGGGTGCCGACTGGCACAGGCTGAAGACGCATTTCGGCCGCTCGGCCGCCGAGATCGACTGCACCTTCGAGGCCGATGGCGGCCCCGACCGTCTGCGCGCCGCGATCCAGCGAATCCGCAACCAGGCCGAACAGGCGGTGCGCGAAGGCCGGTCCGAACTGTTCCTGACCGACGAGCATGTCTCCGAAGACCGGGTCGCCATCGCGGGCGTGCTGGCGGCGGCGGCGGTGCACACGCATCTCGTCCGCCGGGGGCTGCGCTCCTATGCGTCGATCAACGTCCGCTCGGCCGAGTGCCTCGACACCCATTATTATGCGGTGCTGATCGGCGTCGGCGCGACCACGGTGAATGCCTATCTGGCCGAAGCCGCGATCGTCGACCGTCATGGCCGCGGGCTGTTCGGTGATCTGACCATCGACCAGTGCCTGGCCAACCATCGCACCGCGATCGAGGATGGGCTGCTCAAGATCATGGCGAAGATGGGGATCGCGGTGATCTCCAGCTATCGCGGCGGCTATAATTTCGAGGCGGTCGGCCTGTCCCGTGCGCTGGTCAACGACCTGTTCCCCGGCATGCCCGCCAAGATCTCGGGCGAGGGCTATAACTCGCTCCATTACTCGGCGATGGTCCGTCACGAAGCGGCCTGGGACCAGCATGTCGCGACGCTGCCGATCGGCGGCTTCTATCGCCAGCGCGATGGCGGCGAGACTCATGCCTATTCGGCGCAGCTGATGCACCTGCTCCAGACGGCGGTCGCGACCGACAGCTATTCGACCTATCTGCAATTCGCGCGCGGAGTCGGCGACCTGCCGCCGGTCTATTTGCGCGACCTGCTCCAGTTCAACTTCCCGAACGAGGGCGTGCCGGTCGATCAGGTCGAGGCGATCACCGAGATCCGCAAGCGCTTCGTGACGCCGGGCATGTCGCTGGGCGCGCTGTCGCCGGAAGCGCACGAGACGCTGGCGATCGCGATGAACCGGATCGGCGCGAAGGCGGTGTCGGGCGAGGGCGGCGAGGACAAGCTGCGCTATCAGCCCTATGACAATGGCGACAACGCCAACTCGACGATCAAGCAGATCGCGAGCGGTCGCTTCGGCGTCACGGCGGAATATCTGAACGCCTGCGACGAGATCGAGATCAAGGTCGCGCAGGGTGCCAAGCCCGGCGAGGGCGGGCAGCTGCCCGGCTTCAAGGTGACCGAGTTCATCGCCAAGCTGCGCCATGCGACGCCCGGCGTGACGCTGATCTCGCCGCCGCCGCATCACGACATCTACTCGATCGAGGATCTCGCGCAGCTCATCTATGACTGCAAGCAGATCAATCCGCGCGCGCGCGTCTGCGTGAAGCTGGTGAGCTCGGCGGGCATCGGCACGGTCGCGGCGGGCGTGGCCAAGGCGCATGCCGACGTCATCCTGGTGTCGGGCCATGTCGGCGGCACGGGCGCGTCGCCCCAGACCTCGATCAAATACGCCGGCACGCCCTGGGAAATGGGCCTGTCGGAGGTCAACCAGACGCTGACCCTGAACGGCCTGCGCGGGCGTATCCGCCTGCGTGCGGACGGCGGCCTGAAGACCGGGCGCGACATCGTGATCGCGGCGATCCTGGGCGCGGAAGAGTTCGGCATCGGTACGCTGAGCCTCGTGGCGATGGGCTGCATCATGGTGCGCCAGTGCCATAGCAACACCTGCCCGGTCGGCGTCTGCGTGCAGGACGAGCGGCTTCGCGCCAAGTTCACCGGCACGCCCGAAAAGGTCATCAACCTGATGACCTTCATCGCCGAGGAAGTCCGCGACATCCTGGCGCGGCTCGGCGTGCGCTCGCTGGACGAGGTGATCGGGCGGACCGAGCTGCTGCGCCAGGTCAGCCGGGGTGCCGAGCATCTCGACGATCTCGACCTCAATCCCGTTCTGGCCAAGGTCGATGCGACCGATGCCGAGCGGCGGTTCAGCCTGTCGACCTTCCGCAACGAAGTGCCCGACAGCCTGGATGCGCAGATCATCAAGGACGCCTCGGCCGTCTTCTCGCGCGGCGAGAAGATGCAGCTGACCTATTCGGTGCGCAATACGCACCGTGCGGTCGGCACCCGCCTGTCCTCGGAGATCACCCGCAAGTTCGGCATGAGCAAGCTGGCCGACGGGCACGTCACCGTGCGGCTGCGTGGGAGCGCGGGCCAGTCGCTGGGCGCGTTCCTGTGCAAGGGCGTGACGCTGGAAGTGTTCGGCGATGCCAATGACTATGTCGGCAAGGGCCTGTCGGGCGGCACCATCATCGTGCGCCCGGCGGTCAGCTCGCCGCTGGCCAGCCAGAAGAACACGATCATCGGCAACACCGTCCTCTACGGCGCGACGAGCGGAAAGCTGTTCGCGGCGGGCCAGGCTGGCGAGCGTTTCGCGGTCCGCAACTCGGGCGCGACCGTGGTGGTCGAGGGCTGCGGCGCGAATGGCTGCGAATATATGACCGGCGGCGTCGCGGTGGTGCTGGGTCAGGTCGGCGCGAATTTCGGCGCGGGCATGACCGGCGGCATGGCGTTCATCTATGACGAAGAGGATCGCTTCGCCCGCCGCGCCAACCCCGAGAATATCGTGTGGCAGCGCCTGGCGTCGGCGCATTGGGAAGGCGTGCTGCGCGACTTGGTCGAACAGCATGCCGCCGCGACCGACAGCAAATGGTCGAAGGGCCTGCTGGAGGACTGGGACCGCGTCGCCGGGCATTTCTGGCAGGTCTGCCCCAAGGAAATGCTGACCCGCCTGGCCCACCCGCTCGATGACAGCGTCGAGGCGGTCGCGGCGGAGTAACGGGCCATATTCTTCCTCCCCTGCAAGGGGAGGGGGACCATGCGCAGCATGGTGGAGGGGTGTTACCCTATCGAGAGCGCGACACCCCTCCGTCAGCCCTTCGGGCTGCCAACTCCCCTTGCAGGGGAGGAATAGCGACGCACTCCGTTCAGCCTGAACGGGGCTGCGGGGTGCGGGGCAGGGCAAGAGCCTTTTGCGTCCTGACATCACCGTCATCCCGCCGACAGGGATCGCGGAACCGTTGCGGGATCGTGACGGTTACGCCGCGATGCATGAAGGGGAGGGCCATATGAACATCGACCGCCAGAGGATCGAGCGAGGGGGATTCATCCTCTTCCTGGCGATCGTCACCATCGGCCTGATCGCGGTGATTTCGGGCTTTCTGATCGCGCTGCTCTGGGCGGGGCTGGCGGCGATCCTGTTTCGGTCGCTGTTCCAATGGCTGCTGACCAAGACCGGCGGGCGGCGCAATCTCGCCGCCGGGCTGACCATGTTGATCATCACCTTTGCCGTGGTGGTGCCGACCCTGTTGATCGGCAGCATGGTCGTCGACCAGGCGTCGGGCGTCTATCTGAAGATGCGCAGCGGCCAGATCGATTTCGCGCAATATTTCCAGCAGGTCCGCGACGCGCTTCCCCAGCGGCTGCGCCAGGCGATGGACAATTCGGGCGTCGGCAGTTTCGAGGGGCTTCAGGCGCGCGTCTCGCGCACGCTCAGCAGCAGCGTCAGCCAGATCGCGACCCGCGCGCTGTCGATCGGGCGCAACGCCTTCGCCTTTGCGCTGGCCTTTGGCGTGGGGCTCTATGTCGCCTTCTTCCTGATCCGCGACGGCGACCGGCTGGGCCCCGATTTCGTCCGCGCGCTGCCGCTGGAGCGGGGCGTGGCGACGCGGCTGGTCGATACCTTCGTCGCGGTGGTGCGTGCGACCATCAAGGGATCGGTCATCGTCGGGCTGGTGCAGGGGGCATTGGGCGCGATCACCTTCTGGATCGTCGGCGTGCCCGCCGCGCTGCTCTGGGGCGTGCTGATGGCGATCGCGGCGCTGCTGCCCGCGATCGGCCCCGCGATCATCTGGGGGCCGGTTGCCATCTACCTGCTCGCGACCGGCGCGGTCTGGCAGGGGGCGGTGGTCGTCGCCTCGGGCGTGCTGGTCATCGGGCTGGCTGACAATATCCTGCGGCCGATCCTGGTCGGGCGCGACACGGGACTGCCCGACTGGATCGTGCTGCTGACGACGCTGGGCGGGATCGAGCTGCTGGGGTTGAGCGGCATCGTCGTCGGACCGGCGGTCGCCGCGCTGTTCCTGGCGGGATGGCGCATCCTGAGCGAGCAGCGCGGAGCGGTCCCGGCGGCCGAAACGGCGGGGTGACTACGCGCCGCCGTGGTTTGCACCGCGGCAAGCCGGTCCCTATGGTCCGCCGCCACGGGGGCAGGGGTGCGCCTGGGGCAAAGGGACGGTAATGAGGGTGCGATCGGGCGGGTGGATGGCGATCATCGGGCTCGCGGTGGTGCTGGGCGGATGCCGCGAGCGCACGTCCGCAACGGCCAGCCGGGGGACGGTGATCGAAATGCCCGTGCCCGAGCCTGCTTCACCCGCCCGTCCGGCGGAGCCGCGATCGGACGCCGTTGCGGGCCGGGTCGGCCCGACCATCGGCTTTCCCCAGGGCGGCGCGGCGCTGAACGCCGAGGCCCGCGCCGCGCTCGACCGGCTGGCCGGCGACCGGGCGGCGGGGCAGGGGCGGATCGTCCTGCGGGGCCATTCGGACAGCGAGGGCGATGACGACTCCAATCGCCGCATGTCGCGCAAGCGCGCGGAGGCGGTGCGCGACTATCTGGCGGCGCGGGGCATCGCCGCCACGCGGATCGAGGTGATCGCGCTCGGCGAGACCCGGCCCATCGCCCCCAATGCCAAGCCCGATGGCAGCGACGACAGCGCGGGCCGCGCGCGCAACCGCCGGGTCGAGATCGCGCTGGACCCCGCCGCCTGACCGTCGACGGAACCGCGCCGGTCACCCCGGATTGCGGACCGGGGCGCCGCCCTTTAGGGGGATCGGCATGGCCAAGGCTGATCGACTTGCTCGCCTCGACGCGCACCGCGTGGATATGGAAGGCGAATATCGCGAGGCGCTGATCGCCGCGCTGCGCACCACGGCGGCGGGCAAATGGGGGTTGTTCGATCATCGCAAGGACCGCGCGGCGCGGGCGGCGGCGGCACCGGTCGTCGCGCAACTGACCGAGATCGGCGAGAGCATCGACGACGCGCGCGAGCAGCTGGGGCTGCCGCCGTTCGACCTTCATGCGGAATTCCTGGCCGCGCGCGGGCCGGTCGGGCCCGAGGCGGTCGGCGAGCCCCGGCAGGCGCAGGCATGGCTCGACCGCCTGCTGGCGGCCCCGCCTCTTACCGACGGATGACCGGCGGGCGGCTTACGCCGCCTCCAGCCCCTCCATCGCGACCGCCGCGATATCGTCGCCCAGCTGGTCGACCCGCGCCGGATCGGCGTCCCAGGCGAACATGAATCGCGCCCCGCCGCCGATGAAGGTGTAGAAGCGCCAGCCGCGCGCGCGCAAACCTTCGAGGACGGCGGGCGGTGCGCTCAGGAACACCGCATTGGCCTCGACCGGGAACATCGGCGCGATACCGGGCAGGCCCGCCACCCGGTCGGCCAGCCGCCGGGCACAGCCATTGGCATGGGTCGCGTTGGACAGCCACGCGCCGGTGTCGAGCATCCCGATCCACGGCGCGGCGAGGTAGCGCATCTTGGACGCCAGCTGCCCCGCCTGTTTGCAGCGATAGTCGAAATCCTCGGCCAGCACGGGGTTGAAGAACAGGATCGCCTCGCCCACCGCCATGCCGTTCTTGGTGCCGCCGAAGCACAGCACGTCGACCCCGGCGCGCCACGTCATGTCGGCGGGCGAACAGCCGAGCGCGGCGCAGGCATTGGCGAAGCGGGCGCCGTCCATGTGCAGCCGCAGCCCCAGTTCGCGACAGGTTGCCGACAGCGCATGGATTTCCGCCAGCGTATAGACCTGCCCCGTCTCGGTCGGCTGGGTGATCGTCACCGCGCGCGGCTTGGGGAAATGGATGTCCGACCGGCCGGTGGCCAGCGCGCGCACCGCGTCGGGGGTCAGCTTGCCGTCCTCGGTCTGAGCGACCAGCAGCTTGGAGCCGTTCGAGAAGAATTCCGGCGCGCCGCATTCGTCGGTTTCGACATGCGCGGAGGCAGAACAGATGACGCTGTGATAGCTCTGGCACAGCGCGGCGAGCGCCAGCGAGTTGGCCGCCGTGCCGTTGAAGGCGAAGAACACCTCGCACTTGGTCTGGAACAGCGTGCGGAACGCGTCGGCGGCGCGGTCGGTGAACGGGTCCTCGCCATAAGCGGGGACATAGCCCTGGTTCGCCTCGGCCATCGCCGCCCAGGCCTCGGGACAGATGCCCGCATAATTGTCGCTGGCGAATTGCTGGGGGGCAGGGTGCTGGGGAATGGCCGCGTCCATCACAAATCCTTCGTGCCTGTGGGCGAGTCGGGATGAGGAAAGTGGCTGATCGTCCCGTTGTTGCCGGTCTGGCCACATCCCTCTCCGAAGGGGAGAGGCACCACCTTGCCGGGAGGCAGGTTGGTGCCGGGCGACGGCCCGACTCTTGATGCTGCGTCGCCCCTAGCCGCGCGGCGGGGGGAAATCAAGCCGCGCGGCCGGATCGGACCAAGCCGACCAAAATAGCGCAAAGCATTGCGTATCGTCGCCGAAAGGTGGAAGCGTAAACGTTATGAGCATCAGGACCTCGCGCCGCGGCAGCAGCGCTCCCACGATCAGCGATGTCGCGCGCGCGGCGGGCGTATCGCTGATGACCGTCTCGCGCGTCATCAACAACGAGGCCAATGTCCGCCCCGCCACCCGCGAAAAGGTCGAGGCGGCGATCGCCCAGCTGAACTATGCGCCCAACCCCGCCGCGCGCAGCCTGGCGGGCGCGGCGCAGATCCGGGTGGGGATGCTGTACAGCAACCCCAGCCAGGGCTTTCTCAGCGAATTCCTGCTCGGCACGCTGGACCAGGCCTCGCGCCTCGACATCCAGATGGTGGTCGAGAAATGCGAGATCGGCGAGCATGAGGTGGAGGTCGCCCGGCATTTGATCGCGGGCGGGATCGACGGCGTGATCCTGCCGCCGCCCCTGTGCGAGGCGGATGCGGTCCTGTCGCTGCTGGGCGAGGCGGGAGTGCCCGCCATCGTCGTCGCGACCGGCGTGCCCGCCGAGGAGATGCCCGGCACGACCATGGCGGTCCAGATCGACGACCGTGCCGCCGCCGAGGAGATGACGCGCCACGTCATGACGCTGGGCCATCGCCGGATCGGCTTCATCTGCGGCAATCCCAATCTGTCGGCCAGCGCGCGCCGGTATGAGGGGTTCCGCGCCGCGCTGGAGGCGGCGGGCGTGCCCTTTGACGAGGCGCTGGTGGCGCCGGGCCTCTATACCTATCGCTCGGGACTCGACGCCGCCGAGCGGCTGCTCGACCTGGCCGAACCGCCGACCGCGATCATCGCGTCGAACGACGACATGGCGGCGGCGACGGTCGCGGTGGCGCATCGGCGTGGGCTGGACGTGCCCAGCGACCTGACGGTCTGCGGGTTCGACGACACCACGCTGTCGACCACCATCTGGCCCGAGCTGACCACCATCCACCAGCCGATCGCCGACATGGCCCGCGCGGCGGTGGAGATGATCGCGACCGTGATCCGCCAGAAAAGCGCCGAGGCGGTCGACCATCGCCTGCTGGATTACAGCCTGATTCGCCGCCAGTCGGATGCCGCGCCGCGCCGCCGCCCGCGCGAAATCTGACGACGGCGCGGGCGGTGGCCGCGAATCCGTCCGGCATGGGACAGGATGCGCGCGCGCCCGCTTGACGAAGCGATGATTTAAGATAGCGTTACCACGGAAGGCCGGTCGCATCTTGGACCGGTGACAGGACGAGTTCGTGCGGATAGGCGAAGACGCCACGCAGCGACGAGGAGAGGGCCCGAGTGACCGATAATGCGAGAGGGTTGACCGCAGGCAGCGTCAACCATGGATTCATCGCCGCCATCGTCGTCGTCGCGACGATTGGCGGTTTCATGTTCGGATACGACTCGGGCGTCATCAACGGCACCCAGAAGGGGCTGGAGGCCGCGTTCGACCTCGGCCGTCTGGGCGTCGGCGTCAATGTCGGCGCGATCCTGGTCGGCTCGGCGATCGGCGCGTTCGGCGCGGGGCGGCTGGCCGACGCGATCGGCCGCCGCAACGTCATGATGCTGGCCGCGGGGCTCTTCCTGGTCAGCGCGCTGCTGGCCGGTGCGGCGGGCAGCTCGGCGATCTTCATCCTCGCGCGCATCATCGGCGGCCTGGGTGTCGGCGCGGCCAGCGTGATCTCGCCGGTCTATATCTCCGAAGTGACCCCGGCCTCGATTCGCGGCCGCCTGTCGAGCGTGCAGCAGGTGATGATCATCACCGGCCTGACCGGCGCCTTTGTCGCCAATTTCGCGCTGGCCCGCTATGCCGGTGGCTCGACCGCCGAATTCTGGCTGGGCTTCCCCGCCTGGCGCTGGATGTTCTGGCTCCAGGCGATCCCGGCGGCGATCTATTTCGCGGCGCTGTCGATCATCCCGGAAAGCCCGCGCTTCCTGGTCGCCAAGGGCCGCGATGCCGAGGCGCATGCCGTGCTGACCAAGCTGTTCGGCGAGGCCGAGGCGACCCGCAAGGTCGCCGATATTCGTGGCAGCCTGGCCGCCGACCAGCACAAGCCCAAGCTGTCCGACCTGGTCGACAAGGCGACCGGCCGGATCCGCCCGATCCTGTGGGCGGGCATCGGCCTGGCGGTGTTCCAGCAGCTCGTCGGCATCAACGTCGTCTTCTATTACGGCGCGACCCTGTGGGAAGCGGTCGGCTTCTCGGAGGATTACGCGCTCCAGACCAACATCCTGTCGGGCGTGCTGTCGATCGGCGCCTGCCTGTTCACCATCGCGACCGTCGACAAAATCGGGCGCAAGCCGCTGCTGCTGATCGGCTCGGCGGGCATGGCGGTGACGCTGGCGATCGTCGCCTATGCCTTTTCGACCGCCGTCACCGGCGCGAACGGCGGCGTGACCCTGCCCGGCAACAATGGCGTGATCGCGTTGGTCGCGGCGAACCTGTACGTCATCTTCTTCAACGCCAGCTGGGGCCCGGTCATGTGGGTCATGCTGGGCGAGATGTTCCCCAACCAGATTCGCGGATCGGGTCTGGCGGTGTCGGGCTTTGCCCAGTGGATCGCCAATGCCGCGATCTCGGTCAGCTTCCCCGCGCTGGCGGTGTCGCCGGGGCTCAGCATCACCTATTTCGGCTATGCCTTCTTCGCGGCGGCGTCGTTCTTCTTCGTCAAGGCGATGGTGAACGAAACCCGGGGTCGCGAATTGGAAGACATGGCGGGCTGATCCGCAGGTCCCAGACTTGGCGAGGCCCGCTCCCTCCGGGGGGCGGGCCTTTTTCTATGCGCCCCCCGTCGGTTCGGCCTGAACGGACGGGGGGGTGTCCCTCAGCCCCGCCCGGCCTGGATCAGGATCGAATCGGAGGGCAGCAGCCGGTCCATGAAGGGCAGCATCGCCGCGCCGATGGCGGGGGCGTCCTGCGCCATGCGGGCGGGGCGGATTTCGGGGCGGGCGGGCAGCTCGATCGCGGCCAGCGCCTGTTTCAGCCCGTCGGCCAGCCGGACGATCAGCCAGCCGGGCAGGCGTCCGCCGATCAGGATGGCGTCGGGGTCGAACAGGGTGGTGACCGCGACGAAGGGCTGAGTCAGCGCCGCGACCGAGTCGTGGACCCACTGGTCGATCACCGCGCAGACGACCGGATCGTCATGCTCGCCCAGCGTCTCGGGCGACCCGAAGGCGCGGCCCGCCGCCGCCAGCCGGACGCGCAAGCCCGCCAGCGACACGGTATCCTGCACGATCGCCCCGGCGCGCCCGGCGCTGGGATCGGGGATCAGCCCGATCTCGCCCGACCGGCGATGCGCGCCGCGATGATAGGAGCGGTCGATGATCAGCCCGCCGCCCAGCCCCGCGGTGATCAGCAAATAGAAGAAGCTGGGACAGGAGAAAGTCTCGTCATATTGCGCCTCGCCCAGCGCGGCGGTGGCGGCGTCATTGTCGCGCAGCACCGGCCAGGGCAGCACCGGAGCCAGCAGCGCGTCGAGGTCGACCGCGTCCCACTGGGCATAATCCTCGGGCTGGTCGGGCAGCGAGCGGCCGAGCCCGTCGGGCATGGCGACGCCGACGCCCAGGATGCGCGCCCGGTCGACCGCCCCCTCGGCCAGCGCCGCGTCCAGCGTCTCCCGCAGGAAGGCGACCACCTCGTCCGGCCCGGCAAAGGCGATCTCGCGGGTGGCGCGGGCGCGCACCGTGCCGCTCAGGTCGAGGATCGCGAGCGACAGATGGTCCCGGTCGATGGTCAGCCCGATCCCGAACGCGCCCTCGGGGCACAGCTCGATCTTGAGCGCCGGCTGGCCGCGCCCGCCATGCAGCCGCCCGGCGGTGCGGACCAGCCCCATATCGGTCAGGCGGCCGGTGATGTTGGCGATGGTCGGCGGCGTCAGCCCGGTTTCGTTGGCGATCGCGACTCGCGTGGTTTCGCGGTGGAAGCGGATGACTTGCAGGACGGTGCGCAGATTATAGTCGCCCGCCCGCTCCAGATTGGTGCCCGACAGGCCGCGCGACAGGCGGGCGTCGCGGGCATGCCCATCGGCAGGTCGCCCGCGCTCTGGCGACAGGAGCGGCACCGCTCGCATATGATCCATCTCCCTTGTGAAGCGGACCCCCATCCGCTCCCTGTTATACGCTTGGATCGGCGGGATGGACCGTCGAGGTCAAGTGGTATCGTAGAATATCGCAAATGGTATTGCCGCAGGGCCGCCCGGCCAGCGTCCGGGCGACCCCGCCTTGCGGGCCATGCGATCAGGCGGCGGGTGTCAGGCGGATCAGCCGCCCCTGCGATTCGCCGCCATCCTCCAGCACATAGATGGCGCCGTCGGGGCCCTGCTCGACCTCGCGGATGCGCGCGCCCATGTTCCATTGGTCGCCCTTGGCCGCGCTGGTGCCGTTCAGGTCGACGCGGACCAGCGCCTTGCTCGACAGGCCGCCGATGAACGCGTCGCCGCGCCACTGCGGGAAGAGCGACCCCGAATAGATCATCAGCCCGCCCGGCGAGATCACCGGGTTCCACGAGACCTTGGGCGCCTCATAGCCATCGCCCGCGCGGTGGTCGGGAATGTCGCGCCCGTCATAATGCGATCCGTTGGAGGCATTGGGCCAGCCGTAATTGCGGCCCGGCAGGATCAGATTGACCTCGTCGCCGCCCTTGGGCCCCATTTCCTGCTCCCAAAGGTTGCCCGAGGCGTCGAAGGCGAGGCCGAGCAGGTTGCGATGCCCATAGGACCAGACGGCCGGATCGAAGCCCTGGGCGGCCAGCGGATTGCCCGGCGCGGGCTTGCCGTCCGGGGTCAGGCGCAGGACCTTGCCCAGCGTCGCCTTGGGATCCTGCGCGGGGGTGAATTTCTGCCGGTCGCCCGCAGTGTAGAACAGATACTGGCCGTCGGGCGAAAAGGCGATGCGGCCCGAATAATGGCCGTCGCCGGTGACGGCGGGGCTGGCGCTCCACAGGGTCTCGATGCCCGCCAGCTGCGCGGTGCCGTTCGTTTCGCGCAGCGTGCCGCGCGCCAGTACCACATGCTTGCCGCCCTCGGTCGCGGCCGAATAGCTGAAATAGACGCGGCCGCTCTGTGCGAAATCAGGGGCGAGGACCACGTCCATCAACCCGCCCTGGCCCGCCGAATCGACGCCGATCCGCGCGATCGTCTGGCGCTGCTGCCCGTCCGCGGCGACCAGCAGCATCCGGCCGTCCTTCTCGGTGACGAGCATCCGCCGGTCGGGCAGGAAGGTCATCGCCCAGGGCGCGTCGAAATCGGCGACGACCGTGCGGCCAAAGGGCTGGCCGTCGACCACGGTGGCGGGCGGGGTGGCCGAGGGGGAGGGCGTCGGGGTCGGCGTACCGCCCGGCGTCACCGCGACCGGCGGGGCGTTTCCGCTCTCGTCGGGCCCCGGCCCGTTGCCCGAACAGGCGAGAAGCGCCACCGGCAAGGCGGCGAGCAACGGCAGTTTCATGATCTACTCTCCCGGTTGGCCCTGTCGGCCCGATGGGCCGCCAACGCTTCGGCATGGATGCTTGTTTCGTCAGGGGGATATGTGTATAGAATGCGGCATTCTCTTACATCGTCGGGTGAAAGAGGCTGCGGGACGGGTTCCGCGGCAGCGCACCGGCACATCTGGAGCTTTCATGGCGGAAATCGCCCTTCTGACGCAACTCATCGAACCCGAGGCGAAAGCGCTCGGCTTCGAGCTCGTGCGCGTGAAGATGTATGGCGGCACGTCGGACCCCACGCTGCAGGTGATGGCCGAGCGTCCCGACACGCGCCAGCTGAACATCGACGACTGCGCCGACCTGTCGCGCCGCATCTCGGACGTGATGGACGCGCTGGAGGCCGAGGGCCGCGACCCGATCGACCATGCGTACCGGCTGGAGGTGTCCTCGCCCGGTATCGACCGCCCGCTGACCCGGCTGAAGGACTTCGCCGACTGGGCGGGGCATGAGGCGCGGATCACGCTCGCCGAGAAGCTGAACGGCCGCAAACAGTTCAAGGGCGACCTGAACGGGGTCGAGGGCGAGACGGTGGCGATCACCGATGCCGAGGGGGTTCGCCACGAACTGCCCTTCGCCGCGATCGAGGACGCCAAGCTCGTCATGACCGACCGGCTGATCGCCGCGACGGTGCCGCTGTCCCTGGATGGCGCGGAAGAGGTTTATTATCAGGACGCGCCCGAACAGGACGGCGCCACCACGGAAGGACGGCACTGATGGCTACCGCCATTTCCGCCAACAAGGCGGAACTGATCGCGATCGCGAATGCGGTCGCCTCGGAAAAGATGATCGACAAGGGCATCGTCATCGAGGCGATGGAGGACGCGATCCAGCGCGCCGCCCGCGCCCGTTACGGTGCCGAGAACGACATCCGCGCCAAGCTCGACCCGAATTCGGGCGACCTGCGCCTGTGGCGCGTCGTCGAGGTGGTCGAGCAGGTCGACGATTATTACAAGCAGATCGACCTGAAGGGGGCCGAGAAGCTGCAAAAGGGCGCGAGCGTCGGCGACTTCATCGTCGATCCGCTGCCTCCGATCGAATTCGGCCGCATCGCGGCGCAGGCGGCCAAGCAGGTCATCTTCCAGAAAGTCCGCGACGCCGAGCGCGACCGTCAGTATGACGAGTTCAAGGATCGCCAGGGCGAGATCATCACCGGCGTCGTCAAGCGCGTCGAGTTCGGTCACATCGTCGTCGACCTGGGCCGCGCCGAGGGCGTGATCCGTCGCGACCAGCAGATCCCGCGCGAAGTCGTCCGCGTGAACGACCGCATCCGCTCGCTGATCCTGAACGTGCGCCGCGAGAATCGCGGGCCGCAGATCTTCCTGTCCCGCGCACACCCCGACTTCATGAAGAAGCTGTTCGCGCAGGAAGTGCCCGAAATCTATGACGGCATCATCGAGATCAAGGCCGCCGCGCGCGATCCGGGCAGCCGCGCCAAGATCGGCGTGATTTCGCACGACTCGAGCATCGACCCGGTCGGCGCCTGCGTCGGCATGAAGGGCAGCCGCGTCCAGGCCGTCGTGCAGGAAATGCAGGGCGAGAAGATCGACATCATCCCCTGGTCGCCCGACACCGCGACCTTCGTGGTCAACGCGCTTCAGCCCGCGAATGTCAGCCGCGTCGTGATCGACGAGGAAGAGGACCGGATCGAGGTCGTCGTCCCCGACGATCAGCTCAGCCTCGCCATCGGCCGTCGCGGCCAGAATGTCCGCCTCGCCAGCCAGCTGACCGCCAAGGCGATCGACATCCTGACCGAGGCCGACGCGTCCGAGAAGCGCCAGAAGGAATTCGTGGCCAACTCCGAGATGTTCCAGAACGAACTGGACGTGGACGAGACGCTGGCCCAGCTGCTGGTCGCCGAAGGCTTCGGCGCGCTGGAAGAGGTCGCCTATGTCGAGCTGGACGAGCTGGCCGCGATCGAGGGCTTTGACGAGGATCTCGCGCAGGAGCTGCAAAGCCGTGCGCAGGAAGCGCTGGACCGCCGCGAACAGGCCGCCCGCGACGAGCGTCGTGGCCTGGGCGTCGAGGACGCGCTGGCCGAAATGCCCTATCTGACCGAGGCGATGCTGGTCACGCTGGGCAAGGCGGGCATCAAGACGCTCGACGATCTCGCCGACCTGGCGACCGACGAGCTGGTCGAGAAGAAGCGCGCCGAGCCGCGTCGTCGCGGCGACGATACCCCGCGTGCCGCGCCCAAGGGCGGCATTCTGGCCGAGTACGGCCTGAGCGACGAGCAGGGCAATGAGATCATCATGGCCGCGCGCGCGCACTGGTTCGGCGACGAGGACGAGCCCGCCGTCGAGGCGGCGCAGGCGGAGGGCGACGAAGCCTGATGCCGTTCGTCTCGATCCGTCTGGCGGGCACCGCCTCCAAGCAGCAAAAGGCCGAGATCGTCGCCGACGTGACTCGTTCGCTGGTGGAGCGGCTGGGCAAGAACCCGGCCGCCGTCCAGATCGTGATCGAGGAGGTCTCCACCGAAAATTACGGCGCGGGCGGTCAGCTGATCGCCGACCGTGATGCGCCCACCACCAAACCCCCGGGAGACGCGCATGCGGAACCGGGACAATGAGCGCGGTGGCGTAAACGACACTCCGGCCAAGAAGGGCCGGAGCCCCAGAGACGCCGCGAAGGCGGCCCGCGAGTCGATCGACGGGCCGGTCCGCCGCTGCATCCTGTCGGGCGAGCATGATGCGCGCCCGCACCTGATCCGTCTGGCGCTGGCGCCCGACGGGCGGGTGCTGCCCGATGTCCGTGCGAAAGCGCCGGGGCGGGGCGGCTGGATCGGCGTGACCCGTAGCGAGCTGGAAGCCGCGATGGCGAAGGGGCGGTTGAAGGGGGCACTGGCGCGCGCGTTCAAGACGGGCGAGTTTGCGATCCCCGACGACCTGCCCGCGCTGATCACCGCCGCGCTGGAGCGCAATGCGCTCGACCGGCTGGGACTCGAGTCGCGCTCGGGGATGCTGCTGACCGGATCGGACAAGATCGCGACGGCGGCGCGCTCGGGACAGCTGCACGCGCTCTATCACGCCGCGGATGCGGGCGAGGATGGCTGTCGCAAGCTGGCGCAGGCGTGGCGCGTCGGATCGGACCGTGAAGGTTCCGATCTGAAGGGGTTGGCGTTGCCCGCCACACGCCCCATATTGTCATTGGCGTTGGGCCGCGAAAATGTGGTACACATCGGCCTGACAGATCGTAACGCGGCAAAGCGGGTGAGCGAAGCGCTCGACCGCTGGCTGCATTTTATCGGACCCGACCCTGTGGCAACGCCTTGCGAAACGGCCTCGCAAGGCGCATCGGCGTCCGACCTTACTGGTGACCGACCGGCCGTGACCGTACACGAGGATTTTGAGTGAGCGAGACCGACAACGACAAGCCGAAACTCGGAATGCGCCAGCCCCTGGGGCTGAAGCGCACGGTCGAGACCGGCAAGGTGAAGCAGAGCTTCAGCCACGGCCGCTCGAACACCGTGATCGTCGAGACGAAGCGCCGTCGCGTCCTGGGCCCGCAGGGGGGAGCGCCGGAAACGGCCGCCCCCGCGCAGGCCCCCGAACCCGTGCCCGCAGCGCCCGTCGCCGCGGCGCCGGTCGCACCGCGTCGCCCGGTGCCGTCGAACGAGACGGCACAGGAGCGCCAGGCGCGCCTGCTGCGTGAAGCCGAGGAACAGCGCCTCGCCATGCAGGAAGAGATTCGTCGTCGCGAGGACGCCGAGCGTCAGCAGCGCGCCGAGGACGAGCGTGCGCGGGCCGAAGAGCGCGCGCGTGCCGCCGCCGAGGCTGCCGCCGCCCCGCCGCCCGCGCCGGAACCGGCACCCGAGCCTGCGCCAGCGCCCGAGCCGACTCCGGCGCCCGCGCCTGTCGCTGCGGCGGAACCCGCCCCGGCTCCGGCCGCGCCGACCATCTCGGTCCAGCCGCGTCCCTTCCGCCCGGTCGAACGTCCGGTGATCCCGGCGCCGCAGCCCAAGGCGGAAGAGCCCAAGGTCGAGGCACCCGCCCCGGCACCGGCTCCGGCCCCGACGCCCGCCCCCGCTCCGGTGGCGGCGAAGCCTGCGCCTGCGCCCGCCCCGGTGGTGCCGACGCCGCCGATCCTGGGTCGCGATCCCTCGATGCCTGCGCCGCGCCGCTTCTCGCCGGTGCAGCGCCCCGAGATTCCGAAGCCCGCGCCCAAGCCCGCGCCTGCGCCCGCCGCAGCCGCGACTCCGGCCGCCAGCGCGCCGACCAACACCACCGCCTCCGCTCCGTCGGGTGGCGCACCGCGTTCGATGCCCTCGGGCCAGCCGACGCCGCGCAACGCGCCTCCGGGCCGTCCGCAGCAGCGCGACCGCAAGGGCGATGAGCGTCGCGGCGGCAAGCTGACCGTCAACCGCGCGCTGAACGAGGACGGCGCCCGCGCCCGCTCGCTCGCCGCGCTGAAGCGTGCCCGCGAGAAGGAAAAGCGTGGCTTTGGCGGCCCGCGCGAGCCGCAGGTCAAGCAGGTCCGCGACGTGCAGGTGCCCGAGGCGATCACTGTCCAGGAACTGGCCAATCGTATGGCCGAAAAGGGCGCGGATCTGGTCAAGGCGCTGTTCAAGATGGGCATGCCCGTCACGATGACGCAGACCATCGACCAGGATACGGCCGAGCTGCTGGTGACCGAATTCGGCCACAACATCGTCCGCGTCTCCGACAGCGACATCGATCTGGCGCTCGACACCAGCGAGGATGCGGCCGAAAGCCTGCAGCCGCGCCCGCCGGTCGTGACGATCATGGGCCATGTCGACCATGGCAAGACCTCGCTGCTCGACGCGCTTCGCGGCACCGACGTGGTGCGCGGTGAGGCCGGTGGCATCACCCAGCATATCGGCGCCTATCAGGTCACGCTGAAGGACAAGTCGAAGATCACCTTCCTCGACACGCCGGGCCACGAGGCCTTCACCCAGATGCGCGCGCGCGGTGCCGACGTCACGGATATCGTGGTGCTGGTGGTCGCGGCCGATGACGGGCTGATGCCGCAGACGATCGAGGCGATCAACCACACCAAGGCGGCGGGCAAGCCGATGATCGTGGCGATCAACAAGATCGACAAGCACGACGCCAATGCCCAGCGCGTCCGCGAACGCCTGCTCGAACATGACGTGCAGGTCGAGGACATGGGCGGCGAGACCCAGGACGTCGAGGTGTCGGCGCTCAAGAAGATCGGTCTGGATACGCTGATCGAGAAGATCCAGCTTCAGGCCGAACTGCTCGAACTGGCCGCCAACCCGGACCGCGCCGCCGAGGGCAGCGTGGTCGAGGCCAAGCTCGACAAGGGGCGTGGTCCGGTCGCGACCGTGCTGGTCACGCGCGGCACGCTGAAGGTCGGCGACGTGTTCGTCGTCGGCGCCGAAAGCGGCAAGGTCCGTGCGCTGGTCGACGACAAGGGCCGTCAGGTGAAGGAAGCGGGTCCGGCGATGCCGGTCGAGGTGCTCGGCCTGTCGGGCGTGCCGCAGGCGGGCGATCTCCTCCAGGTCGTCGAGAACGAGGCCCGCGCCCGCGAGGTCGCCGAATATCGCCAGAGCGTGCTGCTCCAGAAGCGCACCACCTCGGCCCCGGCCAGCCTGGAGTCGATGTTCTCGGCGCTGAAGGCGAACCAGGCCAAGGAATATCCGCTGGTCGTCAAGGCGGATACGCAGGGCACCGTCGAGGCGATCGTGGCGTCGATCAACAAGATCGCGTCCGACCTCATCAAGGCGCGCATCCTGCACTCGGGCGTCGGTGGCATCACCGAGTCGGACGTGACGCTCGCCGCCGCCAGCGGTGCGCCGATCATCGGCTTCAACGTCCGTGCGAACGCCAAGGCGCGCGAGATCGCCGAGCGGAACAAGGTGGCGCTTAAGTACTATGACGTCATCTATGACCTGATCGACGAAATCCGCGCGGGCATGGCGGGTGAGCTGGGCCCCGAGGCGTTCGAAACGGTCGTCGGCCGCGCCGAAATCCGCGAGGTCTTCTCGGCGGGCAAGATCGGCAAGGCTGCCGGTCTGCTGGTCACCGAGGGTGTCATCCGCAAGGCGCTCAAGGCGCGCATCACGCGCAACGAC
Organism: Sphingomonas sp. NCPPB 2930; assembly: GCF_042867205.1. Taxonomy (NCBI): domain Bacteria; kingdom Pseudomonadati; phylum Pseudomonadota; class Alphaproteobacteria; order Sphingomonadales; family Sphingomonadaceae; genus Sphingomonas; species Sphingomonas sp. NCPPB 2930. The sequence goes on from NZ_JBHZQU010000012.1 coordinate 63,557, forward strand.
GTCATCATCTACCAGGGCGAGATCAACTCGCTCCGCCGGTTCAAGGACGATGTCGCCGAGGTTCGCGCTGGCCTGGAATGTGGTGTGACGTTCACGCAGAACTTCACCGACATCAAGGCGGGCGACTATCTCGAAACCTTCGAGGTCGAACTGCGCGAGCGTTCGCTCTGATGCGGGCGGGGTGGTGGGATCGCTCCTGCCGCCCGCCTTTGCCGGACATGATCGCGGTCGCCTGCCCGGCGGCCGCGATTTCCGTTTGAAGAAGAACTATCATGGTCCAAGCCAAGAACCCCGCCGAACCCTCGGTCCGCCTGCTCCGCGTCGGCGAGCAGGTGCGCCACATCCTCTCCGAAATCCTGGCGCGCGGCGACGTGCATGACGAGACGCTCGCCAAGCATATGGTCAGCGTGACCGAGGTGCGCATGTCCCCCGACCTGCGCCACGCGACCGTCTTCGTGAAGCCGCTGCTCGGCAAGGACGAGGAGGTGGTGATCAAGGCGCTGCGCACGAACACCGCCTATCTCCAGCGCGAGGTCGCGCACCGGGTGAAGATGAAATATGCCGCCAAGCTGAAGTTCCTGGCGGACGAGAGCTTCGACGAGGGAAGCCATATCGACTCGCTCCTGCGCTCGCCGAAGGTCGCGCGCGATCTGGAGGAGGGGGACGAGGGCTAAAGGACCCTCGCTGCGTTCAGCCTGAGCGAAGTCGAAGGCCAAGGGAAAAGGTTCGCGCAGAGGCGCGGAGGGCGCAGAGAAGAAGCGCCCCACGTTCAAACGTCGCCCCACCCCGGCGAAGGCCGGGGCCCAGTCTCCCTGTCGTAGATGGCGCGTTGCGCCGGGGCGGGGGAGGCAAACGTCCTGCGCCGCCGCCCGTCCATGGCAACTGGACCCCGGCCTTCGCCGGGGTGAAAGCGTTTGGGGAAATCCCCCTCTGCGTCCTCCGCGCCTCTGCGTGAACCTCCATCAGCCGGAACGGCCTAATCCCGCCCCGGCACCAGATCGGCATCGATCGTAATCGTCACCTGTCGCCCGACGATCAGCGGATAGGCGGTCATCCCGAAATCCCGCCGGTCGATCCGCGTCGACGCTGCGATATGCACCGGCTCGCGGCCGGTCATCGCGGCGAAGTCGCGTGAGAAGTCGACCGCCAGTGTCGCCGGACGGGTGACGCCGCGCGCGGTGATCGTCCCTGCGACCTGCGCGCTATGCGGTCCGGTCCGGGTCATGGTCGAGCCATGGAAGATCACGCGGGGGTATCGCTCGACATCGAAGAAATCGGGCCCGCGCAGGCGGGACCGGGTCAGCGAATCCCCCGCCTCCAGCGCCTGCGCATCGATCCGCACGTCCAGCGTCACCGCTTGCGCATCCCGGTCCGACAGGGCGACGCGACCCTCCAGCCGGGGAAAACGCGCCGTCTTGCTGCCCAGGCCGAAAAAGCCGACCTTTGCCTGCACGCGCGCATGGGCGGGGTCGATGCCATAGGCGAGCGAGCCGGGCGCGGTTGCCGATCCGGCGCCACCCATCAACATGGCCGCCACTGCCATCGCCATTCGCGTGCCAACCCACATGTCGGTTCGTCCCATGCTCGAAATGGCGGCTCCCTTCCGATAAGGGCGGCGCATGGCCAAGCTCTATTTCTACTATGCCAGCATGAATGCCGGGAAATCGACCATGCTGCTGCAGGCCGATTTCAACTATCGCGAGCGGGGGATGAACACGATGCTGTTCACCGCCGCGATCGACGATCGCTTCGCTTATGGCACCATCGCCTCGCGAATCGGCCTGTCGCAGCCCGCGACGCCGTTCCAGGCGACCACCGATCTGGAGGCCTGCGCGCTCGACCGGCACGGACGGACGCCGCTGGCCTGTATCCTGGTCGACGAGGCGCAGTTCCTGACGCCCGAACAGGTCGATCAACTGGCCCGCTTGGCCGACCGGCACCGGATTCCCGTGCTCTGCTATGGCCTGAGGACCGATTTCAAGGGCCAACTCTTCCCCGGCTCGGCGCGGTTGCTGGCGCTGGCCGACACGCTCAGCGAGATCAAGTCGGTGTGCGTCTGCGGCGCCAAGGCGACGATGAACCTGCGCGTAGATGGCCAGGGCCAGGCGATCGCCGAGGGCGCGCAGACCGAGATCGGCGGCAATGACCGCTACATCGCCTTGTGCCGCCGCCATTTCGGCGAGGCGCTGGCGGGCGGCACGGTGCTTGAGGCGCCGTCCTTGAGATAGGGGCCAAGCCCGACTAACGCCCGTCCGATGCACGGATGGATCATACTCGACAAGCCGCTGGGGCTCGGCTCGACGCAAGGGGTGAGCGCGGTCAAGCGCGTGCTGCGCCAGGGCGGCTATGGCAAGGGGATCAAGGTCGGCCATGGCGGCACGCTCGACCCGCTGGCGACCGGCGTGCTGCCGATCGCGGTGGGCGAGGCGACGAAGCTCGCCGGGCGGATGCTGGACAGCGACAAGGTGTACGACTTCACCATCCGCTTCGGCGCGCAGACCTCGACGCTGGATGCCGAGGGCGAGGTGGTCGCCGAGAGCGATGTCCGCCCGACTCGCGCGGCGCTGGAGGCGGTGTTGCCGCGCTTCACCGGCCCGATCGAGCAGGTGCCCCCCGCCTATTCCGCGCTGAAGGTGGATGGCGAGCGCGCCTATGACCTGGCGCGGGCCGGGGAAGAGGTGGTGCTGGCGAGTCGCAGTGTGACGATTCATTCGCTTCAATCCTCCCCAAGCTCGCTTGGGGAGGGGGACCATCGCGCCAGCGATGGTGGAGGGGCGGGACGGACCGGCGATGCCCCTCCACCACGCCCTGCGGGCGCGGTCCCCCTCCCCGAGCAAGCTCAGGGAGGATTGGAAGACATCACCCTCACCGCGCATGTCTCCAAGGGCACCTATATCCGCTCCCTCGCCCGTGACATCGCGCTGGCGCTGGGCACGGTCGGCCATGTCACCATGCTCCGTCGGATCAAGGCGGGGCCGTTCACCCTGGCCTCGGCGATATCGCTGGACAAATTGAACGAAATGGGGCAGGCGCGCGGGCTTGAAGAGATACTCCTGCCGCTGAGGGCGGGGCTGGACGACATCCCGGCTCTCGCGCTCGACCCCGACCAGGCAGGGGCGCTCCGTCAGGGGCGTGTGCTGGTCGGGATTGCCGCTGACGATGGCCAATATTTCGCGATGCTGGGCGACCGCCCGGTGGCGCTGGTGGAGGCGCTGGACGGGGACGTCCGGGTCGTGCGCGGTTTCAACCTCGATTAAGAAAGGATCACGATGTCGATCACCGCTGAACGCCGCCAGGAAATCATCAAGGATCATGCCCGCGCCGAGGGTGACACGGGTTCGCCCGAAGTCCAGGTCGCGATCCTGACCGAGCGGATCCAGAACCTGACCGGGCACTTCAAGACCCATGCGAAGGACAATCATTCGCGTCGCGGTCTGCTGATGCTGGTCAACAAGCGTCGCTCGCTGCTCGACTATCTGCGTCACAAGGATGGCGACCGCTATCTGGCGCTGATCGCCAAGCTCGGCCTGCGCAAGTAAGACGCGGGGCGCGCCAAGCGACCAAAAAGGGCACTCCCATCAGGGGGTGCCCTTTTTTTATCGGCTGGTGTATGAAGCACCGGGCCGACCGGATGCCGCAAGGGCGCATCCCCAAAGCCTCTATGTCATCAAACCCGACGATAGGGTCGGGCAGGATCGGAGGATCGGCAATTCGGTCGACCTCCAGAGCCAATCTTGGCTCAACCCATAGGCCCCGGCGGGATAGGCCCGTCGGAGTGAAGGATATTCCATGTTCAATACCAAGAAAGTGGCCATCGAGTGGGGCGGCAAGACGCTGACCCTCGAAACCGGCAAGGTGGCCCGTCAGGCCGACGGCGCGGTGATCGCGACGCTGGGCGAGACGGTGGTGCTGTGCGCCGTGACGGCTGCGAAGAATGTGAAGGAAGGCCAGGATTTCTTCCCGCTGACCGTTCACTATCAGGAGAAGTTCTCGTCGGCGGGCCGCATCCCCGGCGGTTTCTTCAAGCGCGAACGCGGTGCGACCGAGCGTGAGACGCTGATCAGCCGCCTGATCGATCGTCCGATCCGCCCGCTGTTCCCCGAAGGTTTCTACAACGAGATCAACTGCATCTGCCAGGTGCTCTCGTACGACGGCGAGAATGAGCCCGACATCCTGGCGCTGGTCGCCGCGTCGGCCGCGCTCACCATCTCGGGCGTGCCCTTCATGGGCCCGATCGGCGCGGCGCGCGTCGGCTATGTCGATGGCGAGTATCAGCTGAACCCGACCGACGCCGAGGCGCTGGCCGGTGACCTGGATCTGGTCGTCGCCGCCACCCACAATGCGGTGATGATGGTCGAGTCGGAAGCCAAGGAGCTCTCCGAAGAGGTCATGCTGGGCGCGGTTATGTTCGCGCACAAGGCGTCGCAGCAGATCATCGACGCGATCATCGATCTCGCCGAGCAGGCCGCCAAGGACCCGTGGGAACTGAAGGTCGGCGACGACCAGAAGACCGTGAAGGCCGAGCTGAAGAAGCTGGTCGGCAAGGACATCACTGCCGCCTACAAGCTGACCGACAAGCAGCAGCGCCAGACCGCGCTGGGCGAGGCCCGCGCCAAGGCGAAGGCCGCCATGGCCGAGCGCACCCCGCAGGAGCAGCTGGTCGCCGCCAAGCTCGTCAAGAAGCTGGAAGCCGAGATCGTCCGCACCGCGATCCTGAAGGACGGCCGCCGCATCGACGGGCGCTCGACCACGCAGATCCGTCCGATCGAGGCCGAGGTCCACTTCCTGCCGCGTTCGCACGGCTCGGCGCTGTTCACGCGCGGCGAGACCCAGACGATCGCGACCACGACGCTGGGCACCAAGGATGCCGAGCAGATGATCGACGGTCTGAACGGCCTGTCCTACCAGCACTTCATGCTGCACTATAACTTCCCGCCCTATTCGGTCGGCGAAGTGGGCCGCTTCGGCGCGCCGGGTCGTCGCGAGATCGGCCATGGCAAGCTGGCATGGCGCGCGCTGCACCCGGTGCTGCCGTCGAAGGAAGAATTCCCCTACACCATCCGCGTGACCAGCGACATCACCGAGTCGAACGGCTCGTCGTCGATGGCCACCGTCTGCGGCGGCTCGCTGTCGCTGATGGATGCGGGCGTGCCGCTGAAGCGTCCGGTCTCGGGCATCGCCATGGGCCTGATCCTGGAAGGCAAGGACTTCGCCGTCCTGTCCGACATCCTGGGTGACGAGGATCACCTGGGCGACATGGACTTCAAGGTGGCCGGCACCTCCGAGGGCATCACCTCGCTCCAGATGGACATCAAGATCGCCGGTATCACCGAAGAGATCATGAAGGTCGCGCTGGCGCAGGCCAAGGAAGGCCGCGCGCATATCCTGGCCGAGATGAACAAGGCGCTGGGCGAGACCCGCACCGAGCTGTCGGCCCATGCCCCGCGCATCGAGACGATGACGATCGACAAGTCGAAGATCCGCGACGTGATCGGCACCGGCGGCAAGGTGATCCGCGAGATCGTCGCGACGACCGGCGCCAAGGTCGACATCGACGACGAGGGCGTGATCAAGATCAGCTCGTCCGACTCCGCGCAGATCGAAGCCGCGATGAACTGGATCAAGGGAATCGTCGAAGAGGCCGAGGTCGGCAAGATCTACAACGGCAAGGTCGTCAACCTGGTCGACTTCGGTGCGTTCGTGAACTTCATGGGCGGCAAGGACGGTCTGGTCCACGTCTCGGAGATCAAGAACGAGCGCGTCGAGAAGGTCTCGGACGTCCTGAGCGAAGGCCAGGAAGTCAAGGTCAAGGTCCTCGAGATCGATCCGCGCGGCAAGGTCCGCCTGTCGATGCGCGTCGTCGACCAGGAAACCGGTGCCGAGTTGGAGGACAATCGTCCGGCGCGCGAACCGCGCGGCGAGCGTGGTGACCGTGGTCCGCGCGGCGACCGTGAAGGCGGTCGCGGTCCGCGTCGCGATGGCGGCGACCGTGGCGGCGAAGGCCGCAGCGGTCCGCGTCGCGACCGTGGCGACCGTCCCCGTCGCGAAGGCGGCGAGCAGGGCGGTTCGTCCGAATTCGCCGCTCCGGCCTTCCTGACCGGCGATCGCGACTGATCCTTTGCCATCAGGCAGGAAAAGGGCTCGGGGGAAACCCCGGGCCCTTTTTCGTTGGGGCGAATGCGGGTGGGTGATTCCCTTGGCCTTCGACTTCGCTCAGGCTGAACGGATTTTCGTGTCCAGACCCATTCCCGAACGCCGTTCAGCCTGAGCGAAGTCGAAGGCCACGCCCCGACCCCCGCCGCGTGCGTTCCGGAGTCAAGATTCCCGTGCGAAAGTCAGCCCGCTACCACCACCCCGACGAACGCCGGGGGAATACCACAGGGGCGCCGGACCTGGCCCGCGCGAGGGCGGTCAGGCCGGGTCCTTGGCCCCCTCATGCGCGCTATAGCCCAGCCGGGCATGGCCCTGCACCGGCCCCGTCACATCGGCGACCAGATAGAGCGGGCGCCGCTTCGATTCGATATAGAGCCGCCCCAGATATTCGCCGATCATGCCCAGCACGAACATCTGCACCGCACCCAGGATGACGGTGACGAGCATGGTCGAGGTCCAGCCCTGTACCGCCGAGCCGGTCAGCCAGCCGATCGCGATATAGACCAGCAGCAACAGCGACGCCGCCGTCAGCGCTAGGCCGATATGGCTGGCCCAGCGCAACGGCGCGGTCGAGAAGCCCGTCACCGCGTCGAAGGCCAGCGCGATCATCTTGCCCAGCGGATAATGGGTCTCGCCCGCATGACGCTCGGCGCGGTCATAGGGGAAGGGGACCTGGCGGAAGCCGACCCAGGCGACCATGCCGCGAATGAAGCGCGCCTGTTCGGGCAGCGACTGCAACGCGTCGAGCGCACGGCGGCTCATCAGGCGGAAATCGCCGGTGTCGAGCGGGATCGGCGTGTCGGTCAGCCGGTCGAGCATCCGGTAGAAGATCGCCGCCGTCGCCTTCTTGAACAGCGTTTCCCCGGCGCGCTTGCGGCGCACCGCATAGACCACGTCCGCCCCCTGCGCCGCCATGGTCGCGCGCATGTCGGTGAGGAGTTCGGGCGGGTCTTGAAGATCGGCGTCGATGATCAGGATCTGCTCGCCCGAACACAGGTCGAGGCCCGCGGTCAGCGCGAGCTGGTGGCCGTGGTTGCGCGACAGGTTGATGGCGACCAGATGCGGGTCGGCGGCGGCTAGGCGCTGCATCACCGGCCAGCTGTCGTCGCGCGAGCCGTCGTTGATCAGGACGATCTCGTAATCCTCGCCCACGGCCGCGCGCGCCGCGCCCGAGATGCGCGCGTGCAGCACGTCCAGACAGGCGGCTTCGTTATAGCAGGGGACGACGACGGACAGGGCAGGGCGCTTCATGACGCCGCCGGTTTAGCGGCGTCGAGCGCGTCCGTCACCCATTCACGACCAGCTTCACCAAACGACCCGGCACCAGCGCTTGTTCCGAATCGAGCCCGTTCAGCGTCACGAACCGCTCGCGCTTGTAATCGGGAAAGGCCATGCGCGCCGACAGGCTGTCGATCGTGTCGCCCTGGCGGACGGTGACGATGCTGATCTTCTTGCCGCGAATGGCGTTGGCCTCGGCGGTCGAGAGCGGCGCGACCGAGGCGAGCAGCGGCTGGAACGGCCCGATGCCCGAGCCCGCCGGCGTGACCAGCGTGAAGGTATAGGTCGCGGCGGGGAAGCGATAGGCGACCACCGTCGCATCGACCGCGCGGTTGTTGGCGGCGGCGCGGGTCGTGACGTAGGCATAGGGGATGCCGTTGGCGGTCCCGTTCTGCAACTGGCCCGAGGGGGTGCCGGTGCCGAGCTGGCCGAAGCGCTGCGCGATCGCCTGGGAAAGGTCGCTGCCCTGGCCCAGACGCATCTCGGCCTGGCCGCCCTGACCGGCGATGGTCACCGCATCGCTGCCATTGGCGATGGCATAGCCGGTGGGCGCGGTGAATTTCAGCTTCAGGCCGGGATGGCGAAAGCTCTGGCCGTCGACGATGCCTTCCTTGGGATCGTCGCCATAGGGCAGGCCGTCGAGCATCCGCAGGAAGGCGGTGTCCTGCGGCGGGGTGGTTTCGGGGCGGCCGGTTTGCTGTGCAAGCGAAGCGGCGCGGCGGACGCGGTCGGCACTGTTGGGATGGGTCGAGGCCCAGGTGGGGATGGCGTTGGCGTCGCGGCCCGCCGTGCGCGCAGCAAGGTTGCTCGACGCGGCCAGCGAGGCGAGCATGTCGGCCGAGGCATAGGGATCATATCCGGCGGCGGTCATGTAGCGGATGCCGAGGCCATCGGCCTGATATTCCTGATCGCGGCCATATTTCAGCGTGTAGAGCTGTGCGCCGGTGCCCACCAGCTGGGTGGCGATATTGCTGCCCGTCAGCAGCCCCGCGCCCGCCGCCAGGATCGAGCCGATGGTCGAGCGGGTGTTGCGGCTCTGAGAATGGCGCGCGGCGACATGGCCGACCTCATGGCCCAGCACCGAGGCGAGCTCGGCCTCGGAATTCATCAGCGCGAGCAGCTGGCGGGTGACATAGATATAGCCGCCGGGAATGGCGAAGGCGTTCTCGACCGGCGAGTTCAGCGTCGTCACGACGAAATCGCCCTGCGCGTTGGACAGGCCGGACTGGACCGCGACGCGCTTGCCGACCCGCTCGACGAACGCGGCCTGCGGGCCGGTGTAGCGGCCGCCATATTGCTTCACGAGTTCCGGGTTGGCCTGTGCCCCCTGCGCCTTGTCCGAGGCGGAGATCGACCGGGTCTGCTGGGCGACGACGGGGGCCGCGACGAGCGCGAGCATGGCGGCGGCGGTGACGAAACGCATGTTAAGGCTCCCCTGTTTGGGGTCTCCAAAGCGCAGGCGCGCCGGGGGTTCCAGCTTTTTGTTACGCTGGCGTCATCTGGGTGTCAGGAAATCCAATGCCGCATTGTTCGCCGGCGAAGGCCGGGGTCCAGTTTCCTGGCGGCTTAGGAGGCGCGAAACGATGCGGGGGAGGCATCCGCCCAGCACCTCGATCGTGCACCGCAACTGGGCCCCGGCCTTTGCTGGGGAACAGAGAAGATTTGGTTCGCGCGGAGGCGCGGAGACGCGGAGGTGCTTCGCCCGGCCCAAGCGGCATCCATTCCCAACCAAGCGACTTCGTCTTCCGGACGAGAGGGCCCGTGCCGGATCGGCGGAGCCAGACACCTCCGCGTCTCCGCGTCTCCGCGCCTCCGCGCGAACTTAAACCCGCTCGACCGAACTCACCACATCGGCCGCCCGCAAGGCGGCGATCAGGCGCATCAGGTGTTGCAGGTCATGCACCTCGACATCGATCAGGTTCGTGTGGAAGCGCGTGTCGCGGGTATCCAGCCGGACGTTGATGATGTTCGCCTTATGCTGGCCGATGATCGTCGCCAGGATGCCCAGCGCGCCGGGTTCGTTCTTGACCATCACCGAGATGCGCGCGGTCGCGCCCTCGCTGTCGTCGCCCCAGGATACGTCGACCCAGTCGGTTTCCTCGTCGGTCCGGTCGGCCAGCTCGGCGAGGACCGGGCACTGGATGGCGTGCACCTCGATCCCCGCATCCGGCCGCCGCAGCCCGACGATGCGGTCGCCCGGCACCGGGTGGCAGCATTGCGCCAGGTCATAGGCGACGCCGGGCGTCAGCCCCTTGATCGAAATCGCGCTCGACTGCGGCGGCAGCGCGGCGACGTCGGCGCCCGCCGAGCCCGGCATCAGCGCCTCCATCACCGCAGCATCCGACACGGTCCGCCGGGCGATCGCGATCATCAGATGCGCCTCGTCGGGCATCTTCAGCCGTTGCAGCGCATGGGTCAGCGCGTCCGCGCCGATCTGGGCAGGCAGGCGGCGGACGATATCCTCGTACAGCTTGGTGCCCAGCGTCACCTGCTCGGCGCGTTCGGCATGGCGCAGATGGCGGCGGATCGCGGCCAGCGCCTTGCCGGTGATCGCCAGGTTCAGCCAGTTCGCCTGCGGCGTCTGTCCGGCCGAGCGCAGAATCTGCACCTGGTCGCCATTGGAGATGACGGTCGACAGCGGCACCACCCGCCCGTTCAGCTTGGCCCCCACCGCCTGGTCGCCCAGATCGGTGTGCACGGCATAGGCGAAGTCGATCGGCGTCGCGCCCTTGGGCAGCTGGATCAGCTCGCCCTTGGGCGTGAAGGCGAAGATGCGATCCTGGTACATCGCCATCTTCGTATGCTCGATCAGCTCTTCGGGGCTGTCCGAGGTGTCGAGGATTTCGACCAGGTCGCGAATCCAGCTCACCTGCGCGTCGTGGCGGGTCGCCTGTTTATAGGTCCAGTGCGCCGCCAGGCCGAAATCGGCCTCGGCATGCATTTCGGGGGTGCGGATCTGGATCTCGATCCGCGCATTGTCGGCATGGATGACGCTGGTATGGAGCGAGCGGTATCCGTTGCGCTTGGGCGTCGAGATATAGTCCTTGAACCGCCCCGGCACCATCGGCCAGCGGCGATGGATCAGCCCCAGCGCGCGGTAGCAATCCTCCTCGGTCGGCACGATCGCGCGGAACGCCATGACGTCGGACAGCTGCTCGAAGCTGATGTGCCGCTCGTTCATCTTGCGGAAGATCGAGAAGGCGGACTTCTCGCGCCCCGTCACCTCGGCCTCCACCCCGCCGCGCGACATCAGCAGCTTCAGCCCGGAGGCGATCTTGGCGATCCGGTCGCCGCCGCCTTCCTTCATTTGCGCCAGGCGAAGCGTGATCGACTCATACGCCTCGGGCTCGAGCTGCTGGAAGGAGAGCATCTGCATCTCCTTCATGAACTCGTACATGCCGATCCGCTCGGCGAGCGGGGCGTAGATGTCCATCGTCTCCTTCGCGATGCGGCGGCGCTTCTCCGGCTTCGCGATGTGATGGAGCGTGCGCATATTGTGGAGACGATCGGCCAGCTTCACCAAAAGGACGCGGATATCGTCCGACATGGCGAGCAGGAACTTGCGCAGATTCTCGGCGGCGCGCTCGCTCTCGGTCTGCGCCTCGATCTTGGACAGCTTGGTGACGCCGTCGACCAGCCGCGCGACATTGGGACCGAACAGCCGTTCGATCTCGTCATAGGTGGCGACCGTGTCCTCGATCGTGTCGTGCAGGATGGCGGTGGCGATCGTCTCGTCATCCAGATGCAGGTCGGTCAGGATGCCGGCCACCTCGATCGGATGGCTGAAATAGGGATCGCCCGAGGCACGTTTCTGGCTGCCATGCGCCTTCATCGAGAAGACGTAAGCGCGGTTCAGCAGCGCCTCATCGGCCTGGGGGTCATAGTCGAGCACGCGGTCGACGAGTTCATACTGGCGGAGCACGAGATCAGATTTGCGTGGGTGGGATGACCATTGCAACATTTTTGATGCGATCAGGGTGATCGAGGTCTTCTCAAGCCCCTTTCTTTTTCGAGCCCCTCTCCCGGCAGGGGGAGGGGTTGGGGAGGGGCAAGAGCCACGGGGGCTGGTCTCTGTGAGACCCCGTGCCCTCCCCCATCCCCTCCCGCCTGCGGGAGGGGAGCGGCTAGAGGAGAGCTTTGGGCCACGGGAATCACCCCGCCATCGCCTCCGCCGCCAGAGCCTCCGCCTCGATCAGCAGGTCGTCGTCCGCACTCCCCGTCGCCACCTTCTCGCGCCCGATCAGCACCAGCACCGGCACGGCGAGCGGGCTCACCCGCTCCAGATCGACATGCAGCATCGTGCCGCCCGCCCGGTCGAGCAGATTCGCCAGCCTTCCCACATCGGTCATCCGCGCCCGCGCATCGTCCCACGCCGCCTGGAGCAGCAGATGGCCGGGCTCGTACTTGCGCAGCACGTCGTAGATCAGGTCGGTCGAGAAGGTCACCTGCCGCCCGGTCTTGCGCTTGCCGGGATGCTGGCGGTCGACCAGCCCGCCGATCACCGCCACCTCGCGAAAGGCGCGCTTGAGCAGGTGCGATTGCTGGACCCAGTCGACGAACTCGTTCTCGAGAATGTCGGGGGAGAAGAGGCTGGCCGGATCGGTCACCTTCTCCAGTCCGTAACAGGCCAGCGCATAGTCGCTGGCGACGAAGCCCAGCGGTTTCAGCCCCTGTGCCTCCATCCGCCGGGTGATCAGCATCCCCAGCGACTGGTGCGCGTTCCACCCCTCGAAGCTATAGGCGACCATGTAATGCCGCCCCTCGCGCGGGAAGGTCTCGACCAGCAACTGGCCAGGGCGGGGCAGGACCGAGCGGCGATCCTGCATCTCCAGCCAGGCATGCACGTCCGCCGGGAAGCGATCCCACTCGCCCCGATCGGCCAGGAATGCGCGCACCCGGTCGGCCAGGCTGGTCGACAGCGGCATCCGGCTGCCGCCATAGGTCGGGATGCGCGCAGGGCGGGAGGTGGCGCGGACGATCAGGTCCTCGCCGTCGATCGATTCCACCTCCAGGCTCAACCCGGCGAAGAAGAAGGTGTCGCCCGGCGCCAGGGTCGCGGCGAAGCCTTCCTCCACCCGGCCGAGCTGGCGGCCGTTGCGGAAGCGGACCTTCAGCATCGTCGCTTCCACGATGATCCCGGCGTTCAGGCGGTGCTGCGCGACGAATTGCGGATGGGTGACGCGCCACGTCCCGTCCGGCTGCTGGACCAGCCGCTTGAACCGATCATAGGCGCGCAAGGCATAGCCGCCATCCGCGATGAAGCGCAGCACCCGGTCGAACGTCTCGTCGTCCAACGCCGAATAGGGCATGGCCGAGCGGATTTCGCCCAGCAGCGCGCCTTGCTCGAACGGTGCTGCACAGGCGCAGGCCATGACATGCTGCGCCAGCACGTCGAGCGCGCCGGGGCGGAAGAGGTCGGGGTCCAGCTCGCCCGCCTCCACCGCGTCGAGCGCGGCGCGCGCCTCCAGATATTCGAAGCGGTTGCCGGGGACGAGGATCGCGCGGCTCGATTCGTCCAGCCGGTGATTGGCGCGGCCGATCCGCTGGAGCAGGCGCGACGAGCCCTTGGGCGCGCCCATCTGGATCACGCAATCGACATCGCCCCAGTCGACGCCCAGGTCGAGGCTGGCGGTCGCGACCAGCGCGCGGAGTTGCCCGTCGGCCATCGCCGCCTCGACCTTCTGGCGGGCTTCCAGGGAGAGCGAGCCGTGGTGGACGCCGATCGGCAGGCTCTTATCGTTCGCCTTCCACAGATCCTGGAAGATCAGCTCGGCCAGGCTGCGCGTGTTGCAGAAGACGATGGTGGTGCGGTTCGCCTCGATGACGCGCATGACCTGCGCGGCGGCATAGCGGCCCGAATGGCCCGCCCAGGGAATGCGGTCCTCGGGCAGCAGGATCGCTATGTCCGGCGGCGCGCCGGGCTCGCCGGTGACCAAGCCAACCGCGTCGATATCGCCATCGGGTGCGAGCCAGGCGCGATAGCCGTCGGGGTCCGCCACGGTCGCCGACAGCGCGACCCGTCGCAGATCAGGTGACAGCCGCTGCAACCGCGCCATGCACAAGGAAAGCAGGTCGCCCCGCTTGCCAGTGGCGAAGGCGTGGACCTCGTCCATCACGATGGTCTTGAGGCCCGCGAACATGGTCGCGGCATCGGGATAGCTGAGCAGCAGCGACAGCGATTCGGGCGTCGTCAGCAGGATGTGCGGCGGCTTCACCCGTTGCCGCGCCTTCTTGTCCGACGAGGTGTCGCCGGTCCGCGTCTCGACCCGGATGTCGAGGCCCATCTCCTCGATCGGGGTCACGAGGTTGCGGCGAATGTCGACCGCCAGCGCCTTGAGCGGCGAGACGTAGAGGGTGTGCAGCCCCTCGCTCGGCTGTTCGATCAGCTCGGTCAGCGTCGGCAGGAACCCCGCCAGCGTCTTGCCCGCGCCCGTGGTGGCGACCAGCAGCGCGTGGCGGCCTGCGCGGGCTTCCTCCAGCATCGCCAGCTGATGGGTGCGCGGGTGCCAGCCCTTGGCGGCGAACCAGTCGGTCAGGGGGGAGGCAAGGGAACCGGGGAGCATCCCGAAGGATATAGGTATCATGGTCAAGCTCGGCGACTGGATACAGCCCCATAAACACGGGATTTACGTGGCACCCGCCGATGTGTGGGTGGACCCGTCCGAGCCGGAGGCCAAGGCGCTGGTGACGCACGGCCATGCCGACCATGCGCGCGGCGGGCACGGCACGGTCTGGGCGACGCCCGAGACGCTGGCGATCATGGAAGCCCGCTATGGCCCACAGAACGGCGTCGAGGTCGCCTATGGCGAGACGATCCGGCTAGGTGAGGTGGAGGTCGGCTTCGTGCCCGCAGGGCATGTGCTGGGATCGGCGCAGATCGTGCTCGACTATCGGGGCGAGCGGGTGGTGGTGTCGGGCGATTACAAGCGCCGCGCCGACCCGACCTGTGCGGCCTTCGAGCCGGTGAAATGCGACGTCTTCGTCACCGAGGCGACCTTCGCGCTGCCCGTCTTTCGTCATCCCGAGACGGGCGACGAGATCGACAAGCTGATCGCGCGGCTCCACGCCAATCCGACCCGCTGCGTGCTGGTCGGCGCCTATGCGCTGGGCAAGGCGCAACGGGTGATCGCCGAACTCCGCGAGCGGGGGCATGAGGCGCCCATCTATCTCCATGGTGCGCTGGCGCGGCTATGTGCGCTCTATCAGGAGTTAGGCGTCGATCTGGGCGAGCTTCGCATGGTGGCCGACACGCCCAAGGCGGAGATGGCCGGGCATGTGGTCATGTGCCCGCCCGGCGCGCTCAACGATCGCTGGTCGCGGCGGTTGCCCGATCCGATCACCGCCATGGCCAGCGGCTGGATGCGGGTGCGCCAGCGCGCGCGGCAGAAGAATGTCGAGCTGCCGCTGATCCTGTCCGATCATGCCGATTGGGACGAACTGACCCGGACGCTGACCGAGATCGCCCCGCGTGAGGTGTGGGTGACGCATGGGCGCGAGGAGGCTCTGGTCCACTGGTGCGAGACGCGTCAGATGAAGGCGCGGGCCCTGGCGCTGGTGGGGTTCGAGGATGAGGATGATTGAGGGGGCGGGGCGTGGCCTTCGACTTCGCTCAGGCTGAACGGAGATTTGTCCCTTAACCCCGTTCAGGCTGAGCGAAGTCGAAGCCCAAGCGAATCCCTCACACCAAGGCCAAGGGCCGCGCCGGTTCCGCCACCACCGACCCCGGCACCGCGAACACGCCCTTCTTCGCCAACCGCTCGCCCGGCCGGACCTTGGCCGTCTCCATCGCCAGCCACGGCGCCAGCAGCAGC
Source organism: Sphingomonas sp. NCPPB 2930 (assembly GCF_042867205.1). Lineage (NCBI taxonomy): Bacteria > Pseudomonadati > Pseudomonadota > Alphaproteobacteria > Sphingomonadales > Sphingomonadaceae > Sphingomonas > Sphingomonas sp. NCPPB 2930. The sequence goes on from NZ_JBHZQU010000012.1 coordinate 78,799, forward strand.
CCCAGCGTCACCGGCGACAGCCACGCGCCCAGCACCGGGTTCAGGAACGACACCCCCAGGAACACCACGCCCAGCGCCAGATGCCAGCGATAGCGCGGCATCGCATCCGCCGCCGCCAGCCCGTCGCGCACCCGGCTCTGCGGGTTCCAGCCCGATGGCTTGCCGCGCATGATGTTGATGAGGTCGATCGTCTGGGTCAGCGCGATGCCCGGCGCGGTCAGGATCGACAGCGGCACGTCGAGCGCCACCGACGCCAGGATCGCGCGCGCGCCGCCATAGCTGGCCCGGCGTTCGCGGTCGGCCATCGCCCAGACGATACTCAGCAGCTTCGGCCCGAACAGCAGGATCAGCGTCACGACCAGCACCCGCGCCGACGTCACCGCGCGCACCGTCGCGGCATCGTCGGACAGGCTCTGCGCGATCGAGGTGGCGATCAGGATCAGCCAGGCGGGCGAGGTCAGATAGGCCGAGGCGCCGATCAACAGCTGCAACCGGCTGATCCAGTGGAAACCGCTCGCGCCCAGCAGCTTCAGATGCTGGGTATTGCCCTGTGCCCAGCGCCGGTCGCGCACCGCCTGGTCGATCAGCGTGGGGGGATATTCCTCGAAACTGTCCTCGACCATCAGCATGTGCAGCCGCCAGCCGCGCCGCCGCAGCAGTGCGGCCTCGACCATGTCGTGGCTCATGATCGTGCCGCCGAAGGGCGGGCGTCCGGGCAGGTCGGGCAGGCCGCAACTCTCGGCAAAGGCGCGGATGCGGATCAGCGCGTTATGCCCCCAGAAGGTCGATTCGGACCCCGACCACCAGACCAGCCCGGCGGTCGAGATCGGGCCGTAGAACCGGCTGGCGAACTGCATCCAGCGCTGGAAGAAGGTCGTCGCGCCGATGATCATCGGCACGGTCTGGAGAAGCGCGATCGAGGGGCGCTGCTCCATGATCTGCGCCATGCCGACGATCGTGTCGCCGCCCATCAGGCTGTCGGCATCGAGCATCAGCATGAAGTCATAGGCCGCCCCCTGGTTGCGGATCCAGTCGGCGACGTTGCCGGGCTTGCGCCCGACATTCTCGGTCCGGCGGCGATAATAGAGCGGCACCGCCAGCCAGGGGGCGAGCTTTTCCCAGGCGGCGCGCTCCTCGGCCTCGGCGGCTTCGCCCGAATCGGACAGGACGAAGAAGGCGAAACGGTCGGCCGCCCCCGCCCGGTCGATCATGACGGCCATGCGCGCGATCCGGTCGAACACCGCATCGACATCCTCATTGTGCACCGGCACCAGCACCGCCGTCCGCGCGGTCGGCGGCGCGGCCCCCTTGGGCGCGGGGGTGATGCCCGGATGCGCGCGCGAGATCAGCAGGACGAAGCCGATCGCCGCCGTCACGAAGCCGAACGAGATCCAGGCGAACAGCGGAAAGAACAGCAGCAGCAACAGCCCGTCGAGCAGGTTCAGCCCGTCGCTGAGCAGCGCCTCCTTCACCGAGGCCGAGGCGGCGGTCGCCAGCAACCCGGTCAGCAGCACCAGCAGGAGGCGGCGGGTCAATATGTCGTCGGGCGCCAGATTGACCCCGGCGCGCGGCTCGGGCGCGGAATGCGGCGGCGGCGGGCCATCGAAACGCTGCACCGCCATGGTCAGCGGTGCGGGCGGCGGCATGATGGCGCGCGGATGGGTCACGGCAGGAAGACCGGGGCGAGCACCGTCTCGGTCAGCGCCCTGGTCCCGCGCTTCAGGAACAGGCGGACATCGGCCGGGCCCTGACCTTCGGGCGCGATGTCGGCGGTGACGCGCCAGCGATTGGGCTGCCCCACCACCGGATAGGCGGCCTGGGTCAGCAGCTTGCCGCGCGTGACCGAAATATCGGCCGTCACGCCGCTCTGCCGGTCGAGCCCGGCCAGCACGGGGCCGGTAAAGTCGACCACCAGCTTGCGCGCGCCCGGCGTCGGCTCCGCACCGGGCCGCCCGGCCGCGCCGGTCCACAGGTCGACCGCATGGGCGACGGCCGGGACGATGGTGGGATCGGTCGATCCCCAGCTCAGGCGATAGTCGAACTGCCGCTTCTGCCCCGCCTTGGGCGCATCGGCGGGGTTCCAGAAGGCGACGATATTGTCGACCGTCTCCGACGCGGTGGGAAAGGCATAGAGCATCACCTGGCCTCGGCCCCAATCGCCCTGCGGCTGGACCCACAGATTCGCGCGGCGGTCATAAAAGGCCCCGTCGTCCTGATAGTGATCGAAGTCCCGGTCGCGCTGGAGCAGACCGAAGCCGCGCGGATCGGTGTCGGCGAAGCTGTCGAGCGTCGGGCGCGGCGGATTGACCAAAGGCCGCCACAGCCGCTCGCCCGCGCCGGTCAGCAGCGCCAGGCCGTCCGAATCGTGGATTTCGGGCCGCCAGTCGCTGCCCGCCGCCCGGTTGCCCTCGCCATACCAGAACATGCTGGTCGCGGGCGCGATGCCCAGCCGCTCGACATCGCGGCGGAAGAACAGCACCGCCGACACGCGCTGTTCGACGCCCGCCGCGCCCTTTTGCGACTCGATCCGATAGGCCCCTGTGACGCTGGGCCCGTCGAGTAGAGCATGGACGGTATAGGCTTGCGCGCCGGTCCGCTCGATCCAGAAGTCGGTGAAGGCGGGAAATTCCTCGCGCCCGTCGATGCCGGTGTCGATCGCGATACCCCGCGCCGACAGGCCATATTGGTCCTGCCCGCCCGCCGTGCGGAAATAGGAGGCACCCTGAAAGGCCAGCCAGTCGCTCTTGCCGTCCGCCGTCATCGCGCGGAACCCGGCGATGCCCAGCGGCGGCGCATGGCCCGCTTCGGCGGTGAACAGCGCGGGCGAGAAGGGCACGGCGCGCGCCTGGCCGTTCGCGACGATGTTGATGCCGACCGGATTGGGGGCATAGCGGCCCAGCGGGAACAGGCGGATGCCGCCCGCCAGCGTGCGGTCGTCGCGATACCGGATCGTGCCCACCGCGTCATAGTCGATCGCCGCCGCCGCCTCGACCTTGGCCTGGGGGCGATAGGGCTGGCGGGCCAGTTCTTCCGCTCGCCTTTGCAGCGCGGCCCAGGAAAAGGGCTGGGGGGCGCCGGTCGCGCCGCCGGGGGCAAGCGCCTGGGCGGCGAGGCGTGGCGATACGCCCAGAATGGCGAGGGCCGCGACCAGTTCACGGCGATTGGCCTGCATCATCGGCTCGGCGTCTCCATCGGTGAATCCATCCGTCCCTCGCTGGCGGGACATGGCTCGTGGTGCAACGCAGCATGCGATGATCGGTTGCTCTGTTACTGTCGAACCGACAGCAGCAAAGGAAAGTATAATATATTTGACCGGGCTGACGGGATCGATTATGACTAAGGCAAATCAAGAGGGGGGCTCTTGAATGACCAAAAAGTGCAGGCGGATCCTGTGTTCGATCCGTCCGTCGCGTTCCCTTGCATAACAGGCAATGATGAAGTCGCGCGTCTTTGCGATGCGCCGACGATGTTGTTCGGCGGCCAATGACCGGCGCGATATCTGTTTGTCTTGTCAGGACGAAAGCGGGCGAGCGCCGTTTGCGATCCGCTTCGTCGACCGTTTACCCCAGCCTGTCCCGCCCGGTTCGTGCCGGGCGGGGCTTTTTTCGCGTGCCGCGAACGGCGCTCCCCCGCCGTGTATCGAAAATTCCCGCCGCTGTGACGGTTATTTCGCCTCGGACAGCAGTTTCTGGGCCTCGGCCCCGGCCCAGTCGAACCCGCCCGTCACCCGCCAGATCTCCTTGCCGTCTGCGCCATAGAGGATCGTGGTCGGCAGATTGGCCTGGTAATGGACGCTCAGCCCCAGCTTGGGGTCGAGATAGACGGGCAGCGCGTCGAGCTTCCGGCCCGCCAGGAACGGCTTCACCTTGGCGGCCTCGTCCTGCGCGACCGCGATCACCGCGACCTTGCCCTTCAGTCGTTCGGCCGTGGCGGCCAGCGTCGGCATCTCGGCGACGCACGGCCCGCACCAGGTCGCCCACAGGTTCATCAGCACCGGCTTGCCCCGGAAATCGGCCAGCGTCGTGGGCTTGCCGTCGAGCGTGGTGAAGCCCAGCGTCGGGGCGGCCTCTCCCTTGTGGCTGCGGTTCACGGCTCCGGCAGGCTTGGGCGCGTCGGGCGTCGAGGCGACTTCCCCGCCGGTCACTTCGCCGCTCGAAACTTCGCCCGTGGCGGTGTTGGCGGCTTGCTCCGGCGCGGGGCTTTGCTTATCGCACCCGGCGACCATCAGCCCCAGGAGACAGGCGATCACGGTACGCGACGACATGGGCGGCTCCAACGCAATGTGGGGCGGGCGCTTCGCAGAAGGTCCCGCCGCGGTGATGCGCGAGATAAACGCGTCCATCCCCTTCGACAAGCGACTGTGGAAACAGGACATCGCCGGATCGAAAGCGCATGTCGCCATGCTGGGCAAACAGGGCATCGTGTCGGCAGAGGACGCCGCGACGATTTCCGCCGGGCTGGACAAGGTTGCCGAGGATTATGCCGCGAACGGCGTGGCCGAGGACCTGACCCTCGAAGACATCCATATGCAGACCGAGGCGAAGCTGGCTGCGCTGATCGGCCCGGTCGCGGGGCGGCTGCACACCGCGCGGTCGCGCAACGACCAGGTGGCGACCGACTTCCGCCTGTGGGTGCGCGACGCGATCGACGAGACGCTGACGGCGCTGGGCGCGCTGCGCGAGGCGTTGCTGACCCGCGCCGAGGAACATGCCGACAGCGTGATGCCCGGCTTCACCCATCTGCAATCGGCGCAGCCGGTGACCTTGGGCCATCACCTGATGGCCTATCACGAGATGATCGTGCGCGACGCCAGCCGCTTCGCCGATGCGCGTGTGCGGATGAACCAGTGTCCGCTGGGCTCGGCGGCGTTGGCGGGGACCGGCTTTCCGGTCGACCGGCACATGACGGCGGCGGCGCTGGGCTTCGACGCGCCGACGCGCAACTCGCTCGATGCGGTCAGCGACCGCGACTTCGCGATCGACTATCTCCAGGCGGCGACCAACTGCTCGCTGCACCTGTCGCGGCTTGCGGAAGAATTCGTGCTCTGGGCGTCGCAGCCCTTCGGCTTCGTCGCGCTGTCCGACCAGTGGTCGACGGGCAGCTCGATCATGCCGCAGAAGCGCAACCCCGACGCGGCCGAGCTGGTGCGCGGCCATGCCGGGCGGATCATGGGCTGCATGACCAGCCTGATGGTCACGATGAAGGGCCTGCCGCTCGCCTATTCCAAGGACATGCAGGACGACAAGCCGCCGGTGTTCGAGGCGCACGACCTGCTGGCGCTGTCGATCGCGGCGATGACCGGCATGATCCAGAGCGCGACCTTCCGCACGGAACGGATGCGCGGCGTTGCGGAGGCGGGCTTCTCGACCGCGACCGACCTGGCCGACTGGCTGGTGCGCGTCGGCGGCATCCCCTTCCGCGAGGCGCATCACATCACCGGTCGCGCGGTGAAGCTGGCCGAGGAGAAGGGCGTGATGCTGCACCAGTTGGGAATCGACGAGCTGACCGGCATCGACGCGCGCATCGATGAGCGCATCTATGACGTGCTGTCGGTCGACGCCTCGGTCGCCAGCCGGGTCAGCTTCGGCGGCACCGCGCCCGCCAATGTCCGCGCCGCCATCGCGACCGCGCGGGGCCTTCCCGCATGAGGCGGGCGCTCGTCCTGCTGGTCGCGCTGGGCCTGAGTGCTTGCGGCGCGGCCAACCGGCTGCAACCGCCCAAGGGCGAGCAACTGCCCGTCGCGCCGCGCGGCGCCACCGTCCGCCCCACGGCGCAGCAATTGCTGACGCCGACCCCCCAACAACGCCCGCAACGCTCCGACGAACTGATGACCCAGTCGCAGGAACGGCGTTCGGACGAATTTGATTTGCCCCCCCGCTGATGGACCATTTTCATTTCCAAGACGGCGAACTCCATGTGGAGGACGTGGCCGTGTCCCGGATCGCCGCCGAAGTCGGCACGCCGGTCTATATCTATTCCGCCTCGACCTTCCGGCGGCATGCGCAGGTGTTCCGCGAGGGGCTCAAGGGCCTGCCGCGCGTCCACCTGGCCTATGCGATCAAGGCGAACCCCAATCTCGCCGTGCTGCGCGTGCTGGCCGATGAAGGCTATGGCGCGGACGTCGTCTCGGTCGGCGAGATGCGCCGCGCGCTGGCGGCGGGGATGAAGGCGGAGGACATCGTCTTCTCGGGCGTCGGCAAGACGAAGCGAGAGCTGGTCGCCGCGCTGGAGGCGGGGATCGGCCAGTTCAACCTGGAGCTGGAGGAAGAAGGCGCGGTCCTGGCCGAGCTGGCGCATGAGCGCGGGCTGGTCGCCCCCGCCACGCTGCGCGTGAACCCGGACGTGGATGCGGGCACCCACGCGAAGATCTCGACGGGGCGCAAGGAGAACAAGTTCGGCGTGCCGATCGACCAGGCGCTGGGCATGTTCGACCGGCTCGCGGGGCTGCCCGGCATCGACCTGAAGGGCGTCGCCTGCCACATCGGCAGCCAGCTGGGCGATCTCGCGCCGCTGGAGGCCGCCTATAAGCGCGTCGGCGAGCTGGTCGCCGAGCTGCGCGGTGCGGGGCACCGCATCAGCCGCGTCGATCTGGGTGGCGGTCTGGGCGTGCCGTACAAGCCCGGCGACGTGATGCCCGCCCCCGCCGCTTATGGCGAGATGGTGGCGCGCGTGACCAAGGACTGGGATGTCGAGCTGATGTTCGAACCCGGCCGGGTGATCGCGGGCAATGCGGGCGTGCTGGCGACCGAGGTCGTCTGGGTGAAGCCCGGCGTCGCCAACCCTTATGTCATCGTCGATGCGGCGATGAACGACCTGGCGCGCCCGGCGCTCTATGATGCCTGGCATGATTTCGTCGCGGTCCGGCCGACCGGCGAGACGATGATGGCGAATATCGCGGGGCCGGTCTGCGAGACAGGCGACACCTTCGCGATGAACCGCGAGATCGATGTGGTGAAGTCGGGCGACCTCGCCGTGTTCCGCACCGCGGGCGCTTATGGCGCGACCATGGCGTCGACCTATAACAGCCGCCCGCTGGTGCCCGAGGTGATGGTCGAGGGCGACCGCTTCGCCGTCGTCGCCGACCGCATCGCCGCCGAGACGATCATCGCCGCCGAGCGCGTGCCGGAGTGGCTGAAGAAGTGACGTCGCGACCTGCCGCCTTCCTCCCCTGGAAGGGGAGGTGGCAGGCCGTCAGGCCTGACGGAGGGGTGTCACCCCTCTCGATAGCGGGACACCCCTCCACCAGCTTCGCTGGTCCCCCTCCCCTTACAGGGGAGGAATGGTGAGGTGAGCCTCGCCAGCCTGCCGCTGTTCGTCCGGCTGGGCGGCCGTCCGGTGATCCTGCTGGGCGAGGGGGAACCCGCCGAGGCCAAGCGTCGCTTGCTCGACCGGGCGGGCGCGCTGGTCGTCGGTGAAGAGGCGCAGGCTGCGCTCGCGATCGTCGCGATCGAGGATGAGGACGAAGCGCAAGGCGCGATCGCGCGGCTGAAGGCGCGCGGCGTGCTGGTCAATGCGGTCGATCGCCCGGCGGCGTGCGACTTCACCCTGCCCGCCATCGTCGAGCGGGGGCCGGTCATCGTTGCGGTCGGAACCGGCGGCGTGTCGGCTGGACTGGCGGCGGCGCTGCGCCAGCGGCTGGAGGCGTTGCTGCCCGCCGGGCTGGGGGCGCTGGCCCAGGGACTCTACGCCGCGCGGGCGGGTCTGCGGGCGCGCTTTCCCGACGGGGCGGAGCGGCGGCGGGCGATCGGGGCGGCGCTGTCGCCGGGCGGGCCGCTCGACCCGCTCAAGGCGGAGGGCGATGTCGCCACCTGGCTGGCGGGGGCCGACCGGCCCGCGGCGCGGTTCGAGGCGTTCGTGCTGACCTCGACCGATCCCGACGACCTGACGCTGCGCCAGGCGCGCGCGCTCGCTGCGGCCGACCGGGTCTATCACCGCGCCGACGTGCCGGGCGCGATCCTCGACCGCGCGCGCGCCGATGCGGTGCGGATCGCCAGCGACGCCGCCCCCGCCGATCCGGGCGAGGGGCAGGTGGTCGATCTGGCGATGGCGACCCCGGCATGACCGGCTTTGCCTATCGCGTCGACCAAGGGCAGGCTACGACGATCCCGATCCGCGAGGCGGTCGCGACTCAGGCCCGGCTGGTCTGGGTGCATCTGGAGACCAACGACGCGGTCGCGCAGCGCTGGCTGAGCGATTCGGCGCATATCGGCGATTATGTCGTCGACGCGCTGACCGCGACCGAGACGCGCCCCCGGTGCGAGGCGGTGGGCGAGGGGGCGTTCGTCAATCTTCGCGGGCGGAGCAGCGAACCGCTCGACGGCTCCGACATGCTCGCCTCGGTGCGGATCTGGGCGGTGAAGGGCCGGGTCTATTCGGTGACGCGCCGTCCGCTGCTGGCGGTCGATCTGGTGCGGCAGGAGGTCGAGAAGGGCGCGATCGACGATCCCGGCGACCTGATCACCGCCTTCGCCACCGCGATCACCAACGATCTCGACCCCGATGTCGCGGGCCTGGGCGACGATCTGGACGATTGCGAGGAGCAGCTGGACGAACGCCGCGTCTTCCAGCTGCGCCGCACGGTCAGCCGGGTGCGCGTCGCCGCGATCGGCTATCGCCGCTTCCTCAACCCGCAGCGGGCGGCGCTGGAGAAGCTGGCGGCGCTGCCCGGCGACTGGCTGGCCGATGACGACCGGCTGCACCTGTCCGCCGCCGCCGACCGCGCGGCGCGCATGGCCGAGGAACTGGAGTCGATCCGCGAACGCTCGGCGCTGATCCACGAGACGCTGACCGACCTGCGCGCCGAACAGATCGACAATCGCGCGCTGGTCATCTCGATCGTGGCGATGGTGTTCCTGCCGCTGACCTTCATCACCGGGCTGTACGGGATGAACGTCAAGAACCTGCCCTATGCCGAGGAGCCCTGGGCGTTTGACGCGATCCTGGGCGCCTGCGCGCTGATCTCGGCGGGGATCGTGATCTACTTCGTGCAGAAGCACTGGTTCCGGCGTTAGGTCATACCGCTTTACGGTCCCAACGGCCGTTCAGCCTGAGCGAAGTCGAAGCGCATGTCCCGCGTTTTGCCAGGAATCCCCTGTCATCCCATGGCCTTCGACGTCGCGCAGGCTGAACGGAGGGAAGGGATCCGGGGAGAAGCGGGGGAAAGGGCCTCAGCTGTCCTTCTTGGGGTTGTTCATCTTGCGCACCGTCTCCCATGCCTCGGCAATGTCGGCGATGCTGGCCGCGACGTTGCGGAACACCTGGGCGTTCTGGCCCAGCGAGGCGTCGACGATCTGCTTGCGCGCGCCGCCATAGAGCTTGGCGAAGGTGATCGACATCTCGCCGCCATTCTCGAAATCGAGTCCCGCTTCCAGCGCGAACAGGATCGCGGTGGCGCGCGTCACCCGCTCGCTCTTGCGCGCCAGCTGGCCATGCTCGGTCGCCCAGGCGGCGGAGCGGAGCGCGGCGACCAGTTCCTCGTAGAGAAGCGTGACCAGCGCGGGGCCATCGGCCATGGCGGTGCGGCCGACCACATCGATCTGGCGATAGACGGCGGCAGGATCGGTCAGAAGGGCGGAGGCGTACGTCATCTCAATTGCCCTTCGTCCACATCTTCACCTGCTGGTCCATGAAACTCTGCACCGATTTATAGGCGGTGACCCGGCTGTTCATCTGCGCGAAGCGCGCGGTCAGCGCGTCGCTGGCCGTCTGGCGGGAGTCCGCCAGCTTGGTCTGCGCCAGGGCCGTATCCGATTTCTGCTGGGTCAGATTGTTATAGGAGGCGGTCAGGCCATAGATGCTGCTGGTCGACGACATCTGGATCGTGTTCATCTGGGCCGACAGGCCGATGACATTGTCGTCGCTCGCCCGGAACATCTTCTCGACCACGTCGGGATATTTGCTGAGCGCCTGCGACAGGCGGGTCTGGTCGACGGTCAGCGTGCCGTCCTTCTCGGTCTTCACGCCCAGATCGGCCAGGGTCAGCGGGGCGCCCGCCGCCGAATCGCCGGGCACCAGCTTGGTCGTGGTGATGGTCCGCAGGGTCTGGGCCAGCGAACGCGCGGCGGGGTCGGCGCGCAGCGAGCCGGTGATCGGATCGGTCGCCTTGGTGATCGCCTTCATATTGTCGTTGAAGGTCGACACGAAGTTGGACACGACATTGCTGAGCGCGGTGGTCGGCGACGAACCGGTCAGCGACACCGCCTTGCTGGTCACCGCCGACAGGGTCATGGTCACGCCCTGGACCAGATCGCTGACGGTATTCGATGCGCGTTCCACGGTGACGCCGTCCATCGTGATGCTGGCATTGGCCGCGGTCGACGAGGTGGAGGTGCCGCTCGCATTGTTGCCCACGTTCAGCCGCGACAGGCCGGCCGTGTCGCCTTCGCTCGCGGTGATGGTGAAGCTGTTGTCCTTGCCGGTCGCGCCCGAGAAGGACAGATAGGCGTTGCCCGACGAATCGGTGATGACGGCGGCTTTGACGCCGGTATTGGCGGCATTGATCTTGGCCGCGAGCGCCGCCGGGGTCGAATCGGCGCTGCTGATGGTGACCGAAATCGCATCCTTCGACCCGACCTTGATCGACAGGCTCCCCGTGCCCAGCGAGGCGGTCGAGGAATAGGAGGATTTGGTCGAGGAGACCTGCGCGGTCGCGAGCGCGTTGATGGTGATCGACTTGGACATGCCCGCCAGCTTGGCGCCCGCCGAGGTGGTGACGGACAGGCTGTTGGGGTCCGAACTGACCGCCTGCGTCGCGAGCGTCCCCCCCTTTGCCAGCGAGGCGAGGGCGGAGGCGAAATCGGTGATGCTGCTCTTGATCGAGGACACGTCCGAAATCTTCGATGTCAGCGTGTCCGACTGGGTCTTCAGCGCGGCCGTCTTCGCGGCGAACTGGGCCTCGATCAGCGCGGGGACGACCGACGACAGGTCGATGCCCGATCCCGTCTGCAGCGAGTTGAACAGCGCCTGGGCGGCCGTCTTGGTGGTGCTGGCGGTCGTACTGGTCGACGACGCGGTCACGGAAACATCAGTCATCGGCAATCCTTCGGCACGCGCCCGACATCCTTAACGACCGCCTGCGTCCGAACTTTAGGCGGATGCGGCGAATGGAGCGCGGCGATCACGGCCCTGCCCCTCATGGCTGGGCCACGCCGTTTTCGTCGAAGCGGGCGCCCTCCGGCACTTCGACCGGCGGCTGGGCGGTGCCGCCCGCGCCCGCATTGAGCCCGAAGACGAAGGCCAGGACGACCGCGATCGCCTGATACAGGTCGGCGCGCACTTCCTGCCCCTCGCGGCTGGTATAATAGACCGCGCGGGCGAGCTGCGGATATTCCAGCACCGGCGTATCGAGCTCGGCGGCAAGCTCGCGGATCGCCAGCGCGGTGGCGCCGCGACCCTTGGCGACGACGACCGGCACCTCGTCTTGGCCCCGCTCGTAGCGCAGCGCGACCGCGAAATGGGTCGGGTTGGTCAGGATGACATGCGCCTCCTGCACCGCCGCGCGCACCGCCCGGCGCGACATCTCGCGCTGCTTGCCGCGGATATGCGCCTTGGCCTCGGGGTTGCCCTCGCTTTCCTTATGCTCGTCCTTCACTTCCTGCTTGGTCATCTTGAGCTTGGACATCAGCTGGAAGATCTGGATCGGCACGTCGAAGCCCGCGATCAGGACCAGCCCCATGCCCATCACCAGCAGGATGGTGGTGAAGGTGCCGCCGAGCGAGCCGATCGCGCTGTTCAGGTCGGACTGGGCCAGCCCCATGGTGGTGCGCGACGAGCGCCACAACAGGACGCCGCCGATCGCGCCGAGCAGGACGACCTTGAGCAGCGACTTGCCCAGCTCGGTCCAGCCCTGCATCCCGAAGATGCGCTTCAGCCCCGAGGCAGGGTTGAGCTTGGACGGCTTGGGCGTCAGCGCCTTGGCGTTGAAATGGAGCGAGCCCAGCCCCGCCTGCGACGCGATGGTCGCGACGATGGTCACCGCGAACAGCGAGGCGAGCGAGGGCAGCAGCTTCCACCCCGCCTCCATCAGCGGGCGGAACGGCTCGAAATCCTCGACATCGGCATGGGTGAACTGGAAACTGGTCGCCATCACCGCCTTGCACGCGCCGAGCAAGGTGGGCCCCGCGAACATCAGCCAGGCGATACCCGCCATCATCACCAGGGCGGCCGCCAGGTCGCGGCTGCGCAGCACCTGCCCGTCGTCGCGCGCTTTGTCGCGACGCTTTTGGGTTGGGGCTTCTGTTTTCTCGCCGCCCTCCGACATCAGCCGATCACCAATGTTTCGGTGGCGGCCAGCGCCTCGCGGATGATGACGAGCATGTAATCGCCCATGGCGGGGAAGGCGACGGCGATGGCGATGACGCCGACGCCAAGCGCGGCGGGAAGGCCCACCGAGAAGAGGTTGAGCGCAGGCGCGGCGCGGCTCATCATGCCGACCACCAGGTTCAGGCAGAGCAGCAGGAACCCGACCGGCAACGCCAGCAGCAGTCCGGCGAGGAACGCATAGCCGCCGAACAGCGCGATCGCCTTGAACTGCGTCGGGGCCATCCAGGCCTGGCCGGGGGGCAGCGCCTCATAGCTTTTCACGATCGTCTCGACGAGCACCAGATGCCCGTCGACCGACAGGAACAACAGGGTCAGCATGACGGTGAAGAACTGGCCCAGCGCCTGGGTCGAGCGGCCGTTGAGCGGATCGATGGTCGCGGCGAAGTTGATCCCCATCGACCCGCCGATCAGCTCGCTGGCGACCAGCGGCGCGGTGAAGGCGACCTGGAGGATCAGGCCGAGCGCCAGCCCCACGATCGCCTCGGCCGCGACCGACAGGATGGTAGGGACCGAGAAGATGACCGGCGGCGGCACCACCGGATGGACCGAATGGACGAGGAAGGCGATCGCCCCGGCCAGGCTGATCCGGACGGGCAGGGGGATCGACACCGCGCCGAACACGGGCGCGGTGACGAACGCCGCCCCGATGCGGATCATCAGGAACAGGATCGCCCAGGCCTGCGGCTCGATCGAGAGGCCGAAGCCCAGCATGTTACTTTACCCGGACCTTCACTTAACCAAGTCCGGGATGCGCTCGAACATGCTGACTGTGAAATCGCTCAGCAGCCCGACGATCAGGCTGCCGAAGATCAGGATCGAGACGGCGACGACGATCAGCTTGGGGACGAAGGACAGCGTCTGCTCGTTGATCGAGGTCGCGGCCTGGATCATGCCGATCACCAGACCGGAGACGAGCACGGGCAGCAGGATCGGCGCGGCGGCGAGCGCCAGCACCCACATGGTCTGGTTGGCCAGCGTCAGGAAATATTGGGCGTCCATGATGCGGTCTTTGTCCCGTGTGGGTCAGGGTTTCCCATGGCCTTCGACTTCGCTCAGGCTGGACGGGGTTATGGGCCGAAAATGGTTAACGAAGGCCTTCCCTCCCGGTCGCCGTTCAGATCGGCGTTCCTCCAATTCCTCCCCTGCAAGGGGAGGTGGCAGGCCGAAGGCCTGACGGAGGGGTGTCGCGACGGGAGAGGTAGGTCGAAACCCGCGGCCGGGGACACCCCTCCACCATGCTTCGCATGGTCCCCCTCCCCTTACAGGGGAGGAATGGGGGCCGTCTGACCGTTGATCCCTCAAGTCGCGAAACTGTTCGCCAGACTGCCCATGGTCAGCGCCCATCCGTCGACCAGCACGAACAGCAGCAGCTTGAACGGCAGGGATATGATCGAGGGCGACAGCATCATCATGCCCAGCGCCATCAGCACGGTGGCGACCACCAGATCGATGACGATGAAGGGCAGGAAAATGAGAAAGCCGATCTGGAACGCGGTCTTCAACTCCGAGGTGACGAAGGCGGGCAGCAGCACGGCATAGGGAATGTCGTTGGGGCTGGCATAGGGGCCCGACTTGGCCATTTCGGCGAACATCGTGACGTCCTTCACCCGCGTCTGCTTGGCCATGAAGGCGTGGAGCGGCGCGCCGGCGGTCTTGATCATCTCGGTGCCGGGCAGGCGACCCTCGGCATAGGGCTGGATCGCGTTCGCGTTGATCTGGCTGATGGTCGGCGCCATGATGAACAGCGACAGGAACACCGACAGGCCGATCAGCACCTGGTTGGGCGGGGTCTGTTGCAGGCCCAGCGCCTGGCGCAGGATGGCGAGCACGATGACGATCCGGGTGAAACTGGTCATCATCAGGATGATGCCCGGCAGGATCGTCAGCAGGCCCATGATGATGAGGACCTGGAGCGACAGGCTCAGCGAGCCCGAACCGCCATCGGCGCCGCCGCCCAGCTGGCCCAGCGCGCGGTCGACCGCGTCGCCGACACCCGGTGCGGGGGCGGCGGCCGGGGCTGCGCCGGGTGCCGCCTGGGCGAAGGCGGGCATGGCGATGACCAGCGCCAGCAGCAGCGCGAGCAGGATCCACAGCGGCTTCAGGCTGCGGCGCGGCGCGTCCTGGCTATGGGCGCGGATCAGCGCGGGGCCGGTGCCGCGACGGGTGACGGAAATGCTCATTGGTCGAACGATGTCGGCTTGGGGGCGAAGCGCGAGACGAAGTCGCCGCGGCGCGGGGGCGTGGGCGGCACGGGCGCGGGGGTGATCGGGGCCTGGCCCTTGCCCTCCACCTTGTCGACCAGCTGGACGCCGCCGCGCCCGACCGAGACGAGCAGGTTGCGCCCCTCGAACTCGATGACCGCCAGCCGCAGGCCGGGCGAGATCATCATCGTCTCGCGGACATGGATCAGCCGCGTCGCGGGACGGCCCGGCATCCGGCTCTCCAGCCGCCGCCACAGATACAGGCACCCGATCATCAGGCCGCAGATCAGCGGCAGTAGGACGGCGAGCTTCAGGATGTAGGACCAGAGCATGGCGGGGGTCAGCCGCGCTTGTCGGGGTTGACCAGCTCGGTCATACGCACGCCGAAACGGTCGCCGACCGTCACCACCTCGCCACGCCCGATCAGCGTGCCGTTGACCAGCACGTCGAGCAGTTCGTTGGCCTGGCGGTCCAGCTCGATCACGCTCGATTCGGACAGCGCCAGCAGCTCGCGGAGCGACAGCTGGGTCGAGCCGATCTCGACGGTCAGCTTGACATCGACATCCTGGAGCAGCCGGAAATTGGCGGCGACCGACGTGTCGACGGGGAATCCCCCGGCCATATCGTTCATTCTACGGGTCCTTCGTGGAAATTCTGCGCCAGACCTTCGGCCGAGCGGGCAAGCGAGGTGAGCTGGACGGCGGCGCGACCATTGGCGGTGCCGACCGTGCCCATGCCGAGCAGGTCGCCGCCGACCATCACCGGCACTTCGGGGCCGAAGCTGATCGGGATCACGTCGCCGATCTTCAGCTCCATCAGGCGGCTGAGCGAGACGACGGGTTCGGCCAGCACCGAGCGGACCGGGAAACGCACCGTCATCACCGCGCGGGTCAGGTCGCCGCGCCAGGTCGGATCGGCCTCGGCCTGCTTGTCCACGACCTTGCCGGTCAGCGCCGAGCCGTGCGGCTTCAGGGCGGCGACCGGATAGAGGATGTCGAGCATGGTCGGGCGGCGGTTATGCCCCGCAATGCCGAAGCGGGTGACGATCATCGCATCCTCGCCCTCCAGGCCCGGCAGCATCGCGGGCGAGGATTCGGGCGGGCCCGCGGTGAACTCGATCCGGGCGAGCGATTCCCAGGCGCGGCGCAGCGGCTCGGCCATCATGCCGCCCAGGCGGCGGATCATCGCGTCGGCGGCGGGCGAGAACTCGCCGGGCAGCGTGTCGGGCGCGGTGCCGTTCCCGCCGAACAGCAGGTCGATCAGCGACAGGCTGAACCCGCCCTCCAGCACGCACAGCGCATGGGCATTGTCCTGGATCGCGGGGCCGCCGACCGACACCATCGCCATCGGCAACCACGCGCTCAGGCCGTCGCCGCGCTCGGCCCGATAGTCGGAAAAACGCTGGACGACCAAAGGCTCGGCCCAGCAGCGCAGCTCTTCGCGAAGAAGCGATTCGAACAGCCCCCGCAGCGACCGCGCGAGGCGCGCGGACAGATGCTGCATCGTGTGCAGGTCGCCGAACGGATTGAGCTTCGTCGTCCCCAGCACGCCGTGATCGGCGCTTTGGGGACGAAGACGCTCGCGTTCGTCGGCCTGGGCGGGGGCGTTAACCATGCCTCACTGAACAACGAAATTGGTAAAGTAGACGTTAGCGATACCTCCGAATCCCTCCTTTTGCCGAAGAATCTCGTTGATCGCGTCGACCAGCTTGCGCTGCAGCTGGCGCTTGCCCTCGCTGCTGAACACCTGTTCCTCATTGGCATCGCCCAGCGCCATCAGGATCGCCGAGCGGACCGCCAGGTCGTTGGTCTTCAGATTGTTGATGACCGTGTCGTCATAGGGGGTCGACACTGCCAGCCCGACCTGGATGACATGCACCGAGTCGCGCAGGTTCGAGGTGAAGTCCTTGGGCATCTCGTAATAGTTGGACGCATAGCGTTCGCCGCCGTCGCCGACCGGGGTCGCCATGCCGACATGCTCCTTGGCCTCGCCGCCTTCGCCGCCCTCGCCGCCGCCATGGCCGCCGCCCTCGCCGCCTTCGCCCTCTCCGCCTTCACCCGCGCGCTTCTGCTCGGACTTGGGCACCAGCTTGGGGCCGGGGTGGTTGGCCTCGGCCTCGGCCTCGCCATGGTCCTCTTCCTTGGCATGGCCGCCGCCGATCAGGCCCGAATTGGCGGCATAGAGCCCCGCGCCGACGCCCCCGCCCAGCAGGACGAGCACGCCGACCACCATCACGATGATCTTGCCCAGCTTGCCCTTCTTCTTGGGTGCCTTCTCTTCGGTTTCCTTGGCGTCGCTCATGTCTCAATCCTCAGGCGATTCGGGTGGTGGCGTCGGCGGGGGCATCCCCGGCGTCGCTGGAGGCCGTCCCCCCGGCAAGCGCCGGGCGGGTGGGCAGAACGGGTTCGGGCTGGCGCTGCGGCTGGCGCTCGCCGCCGCCGCCCGACTGGCCCAGATCGACCGCCGTCTGGCCCAGCCGCATCCCCTTTTCCTCGGCAAGCCGGGCGAGCGTCGGCTGCGCATCGGCGAGCATCGTCGCGGTCTGCGCCTGGTCGGCGGTGAAGTGGATATGCGTCGCGCCGTCCTCATGGCGCAGCGCGACCGCGATGCCGCCCAGCGCGTCGGGGGACAGCTGGATTCGGGTGTCGGCGGTGGCGGCGTCCTCGCGCATCCGCTCGATCCGGTCGATCATGCCCTGCGGCCAGTGGCCTTGCGTCATGTCGAGCGGAGCCTGCTCCGCGCCCGTCATCGCCGCGACCGGCGCGGCGGTCAGCGAATCGGCGCGGGCCAGCGTCGCGGGGTCGATGGCGCCCAGCCCCGTATCCTTGCGGCGACCGGACCGCTCCTCGGGTTCGTCCTGTGCCGCGCGCATGGCACCGGCGAACAGCTGGATGGCGGGCGCGGTCTGGCCCGTCTGCAGAATCTGGGCGGAAGCTTCGGCGGTCGGCGGCGCGGCGAGCGGCACCGCCTGCGCCGTGGCGGCAAAGCGCGCCGGCACGTCCGAGCGGAGCGCCGGGCCCTGCTCCCGAGTGGCTTGGGTCACGGTCGAATCGGTCGACATGGCCGCCAACGCCGCTTCCCCCGTCGAGCGGAGGTTGGACCCCGTACCGGAGGGCAGGGGGGCGGTGGTCTGTGCCGGTATGTCCGCAGCGACCGGCAGGGCTTCGGACGGGAAGCGGGGCGCCTTCGCCAAGCCTGTCGTGCCGCTCGATGCGACCGCATCGGCGGGGGCCGCGCCGCCGCCGGTGGAGGCGGCCACGGGCATCGCCTGTTCCGGCGAAACCGGCATGGTGGCGAGCAGCGTCGTGATCGGGGCGGCCGAGGCGCGTACCGCATCGGTCGGCGCCGCCACGGTCGTCTCCTCGACCGGAAGGATCGGGAGCGGCGGTACCGCCATCGGCAAGAGGGTGGCGTCGCTCGGCAAGGGCTTGCCGTCCTTGTCCGTCTCGCTGCCGCTCGCGGCGGTATCGCCGCCTGTCTTGCCCTTGCCCTGTTTCGCGGCCTCGCCCGTCTCCGCCGTGGCGTCCCCGCCCCTGCCGGGCACCAGCGCGAACAGCATCGCGAAGGCGGAGCTCATCGCATTGCCCGCGCCCGCCGTCAGCGACGAGCGGACGGCGGAGGGACCGGAAGCGGGGACGGAGGCGAGGGGCGACATCATGACAGACATGTCAGCAAGGTTCGTGCCGATTGCGCCGGTTGCCGCCGCTGGACGGCATGTCCTCCAGCGCGCGCATCTCGGCGCGGATCGCGGCGAGGCGCGCGCGGTCGAGCAGCTTCTCGACGGCGGTCTGGTCGCGCTTGGCGGCCTTGGTCTGTTCGCCCGCATGGGCGGCGCGCTGTTCGGCGACCTGGATGCGCATGGTCGCGGCATCGGCCGATTCGAGCAGCCGGTTGCGGAAATGCGCATTGGCCATCAGCGACCCCGCCGAGGCGCTGGCGGTCGGGGCGGGGGAAACCGCCTCGATCAACTGGCCGATACGCTGGGAGAGTTGCTGTTCGGTGGCGACGCGCTCCTGCGCGCGCGCTTCCTCCGCCATCGTCAGGTTGAGTTGCAGCGTGCGGACCCGGTGGAGCCGGTTCAGCATCGTCTGTTGCCGGGATGCCATTTATGTCCCCCTTTACCGGGCTCAGCCGAGCGGCTGGCCGAAAATGCCCACCAGTTCCTCGACCGCATGGTCGAGCGGCACGACCTCGTCGGCGTCCTGCCGGATATATTCCATCACCGCCGGATGGCAGGCGATGGCGGCGTCGATCGCGGGATCGGCGCCGGCGCGATAGGCGCCCATCAGGACGAGATCGCGGTTTTCCTCATAGGTCGCCAGATGACGACGCAGCGTCCGCGCGGCCTGGGCATGGGGCTTGCCGACGATGTCGGTCATGACGCGGCTGACCGAGGGGCCGATGTCGATCGCGGGATAGACGCCGCGCTCGGCGAGATGGCGGTTGAGCACGATATGCCCGTCCAGGATCGAGCGCGCCGAGTCGACCACCGGGTCGTTGCCGTCGTCGCCGTCCGCCAGCACGGTGTAGATGGCGGTGATCGATCCCGGCCCGTGCGCGTCGGCGCCCGCCCGCTCGATCAGATTGGGCAGCATCGCGATGGCCGAGGGCGGATAGCCGCGCGCCGAGGCGGGTTCGCCCAGCGCCAGCCCGATCTCGCGACCGGCATGCGCGACGCGGGTCAGCGAATCCATGATGAGGAGGACCTTCTTGCCCTCGGCGCGGAAGGCCTCGGCAATGGCGGTCGCCCGCAATGCGCCGCGAATACGCAGCACCGGCGAATGGTTGGCGGGCACCGCGACCACCACCGAACGCGCGCGGGCTTCACCGGCGACCTTGGTTTCCAGAAAGTCGGCGACCTCGCGGCTGCGCTCGCCGATCAGGCCGATGACGATGACGTCGGCGCGCGCGGCGCGGACCATCATGCCCAACAGCACCGACTTGCCGACGCCCGAGCCCGCCATGATGCCGACGCGCTGGCCCTGGCCGATGGTCAGCAGGCCGTTGATCGCGCGCACGCCGACATCCATCGGCTCCAGCACGCGGCCCCGGTCGAGCGGCGACTGCATCTTGCCCGCCAGCGGCCAGCGGCCCGCGCCGCGAATGGGGCCCAGGCCGTCGATCGGCTTGCCCGACCCGTCGACCACGCGGCCGAGCATCGCCGCGCCCACTTCCGCTTCGCCCGGAGGGCCGAGCGGGCGCACCGGCGCGCGCGGGAGCAGGGGGGCGGGGCCGCCGAGATTCATCATCAGCGTGCGGCCGTTGCGGAAGCCGATCACCTCGGCCTCGACACACGATCCGCCCTTTTCGCCGATCGCGCAGACCGTACCGACCGGCAGCGAGAGGCCGACCGCCTCCATCAGCAACCCGTCATAGGAGGCCAGCCGCCCCGCCACCACGGGACGCGGCGCGAAGTCGGCCTGGGCCAGCGTATCGAGATAATCGGCGGTGAAACGGTTCAGCATTGGGGAACGGGCACCTTGTCGATCGCGGCGGAAAGCTGGTCGAGCCACAGCGAGGGGCCGTCCTCGACGATGGTGGACGCGCTTTCGAGGACGAAGCCGCCGCGCTCCACGGCGGGGTCGCCGACCGGGAAGACGGTCTGGGGCAGGCGGCCTTCGAGCAGCGCGACATCGTCCGGATGGACGCGCAGCATCGCGGCCTCCTGCGTATCGGCCAGCAGGTCGATCGCGGCCTCGATCCGGCCGGTCAGCCGGTCGGCATCGACGCCGATCTCGCCCACCAGCTTGCCGACCAGGGCGAGGACGGTCTGGCGCAGCTGTTCGGCCATCATCGACCGGTCGACGCGCGAGGACAGCGCCTGCGCGATCGCATCGACCATCTGGCCGTCGCGCGCCTCGGCCTCGGCCCGCGCCTGGAACTGCGCGGCGGCGGCGGCCAGCCCGGCGGCATAGCCCTCGGCATGACCGGCATCGTGCGCGGCGGTGATCGGATCGATTGCAGGGGCCGCCGCGTCCTCGCACGCCGCGAACGGGTCCCAGCCCTCGGTCGGGTCCTGGTCGCGATTGGCGGGGTGGAAGTGACGCGGTTGCCCGTCGGCCTGCCGGGGCGCACCGCCGGTCTGGCCCGCGCCCGTGCCCGCCGGCCCCTGCGGCCGGAAGGAGATCGGCCCCGAACCCAGGTCGATGCCCAGTCCCGCCATGTTGGACGGCGCGAAGCCGCCCGGCGGGGCGAAGGCCTGGTGCAGCGCGGCCGCGGCGGCATTCTGGCGTGCGGAGAAACCCGCGACGAAATCAGACATAGTCGTCCTCGCCTCCGCCCATCATGATCGTGCCTTCCTTGGCGAGATTGCGCGCGACGGTGATCATCGCCTTCTGCGCCTCGAGCACCTCGGACAGCTTCATCGGCCCGCGCGACTCGATCTCGTCGCGGATACCCGCCGCCGCACGCGCCGACATGCAGCCCAGGAAGCGTTCGCGGGCGGCCTCTTCCGCGCCCTTGAGCGCGCGGGTGAGGATTTCGCCGTCGACGTTGCGGATGAGCGTGCCCAGATTCTTGTCGTCCATGTCGAGCAGGTTCTCGAAGATGAACAACGCCTCCTCGATCTGCTTGGCGACGTCGCGGTCGATCTTGAACAGCTTGGGCATGACCCGCTGCTCGGTCGCCTTGCGCGCGCTCGACAGGATCTTGGCCGCCTCGCGCGAGCCGCCCAGCGCCAGGCCCTGGCCGCCGCCGCTGCCCTCGCTCCAGCGCTTGAGGATTTCGTTCAGCGTGTCGATCGCCTGCGGCGTCACCGGGCCCAGCCGCGCGACGCGGTGGAGGATGTCGGGCTGCATCGCCTCGGGAAGCAGTTCCAGCACCTTGCCCGCGACGGCGGGATCGCAATTGGCGATCAGGACCGCGCCGATCTGGGGATGTTCCTTCTCGACGATCTTGGCGATGTCGACGGGATCGAGCCAGCCGAGCATCTCGATCTCGCACTGCGCCTCGGTGGGCACGATGCGCGACAGCACGCTGCCGGCGCGTTCGGGTCCGAGCGCGCGGTTCATCAGATTCTCGACGATCGGCTTGGGCTGGAACGCGATCGAGGCGCGGGCGCGGGCACAGCCGACGAAATCGTCCAGGACGAAGCCGACATCCTGCTCGCTAACATCGGCGATCGAATACATCGCCTTGCCCAGTTCGCGGACCTCGTCGGGCTCCAGCTTCTGGAGGATCGCGGCGGCTTCTTCCTCGCCCACCAGCATCATCAGGACTGCGGCGCGCTCGACACCCGAATAGACGCGCCCTTCTTCGGCAGAGGCCATTATTGCTGCGCCTCCGAACGGATCATGTCGCGGACGGCCAGCGCGGCGCGCGCCGGGTTGTCACGGGTGAAGCCGCGCACCTTGGTGATGCGCTCGTTGAAATTGTTCGTGTCCTCGATCTCGTCGAGCGTCACGGCGGGCGGCTGCGTGCCGATCATGCCGGGCAGGGGCTGGCCGTCCGCGCCGACCCACACCGGCTGGCCGTTGGGACCGATCCGCACGGGTTCGCCGTTGGGGCCGATCACCGGCTGGCCATCGGCGCCCATCAGCACTTCGCCGACACCCTCGCCCGCGCCCGCGCCGTCGGCGGCGCCCATGGGCAGCGCCTTGGCCGCCTCGGCCTCGGCCTTCTTGCGGGTCATCGCCTTGACCAGCGGACGCACGCCCAGCAGCAGGACCAGCAGCGCAATGACCAGCGCGGTGGCGTTGCGGGCGACGATCGGCAGCCAGCTATTGTCGTACCAGGCGCGCTTGTCGTCCAGGCTGGCGTTGGCGAACTTGCGGCTGATGACGGTGACATTGTCGTTGCGCTGCTGGTCGAAGCCGACCGCCGACTTCACCAGGTCGGAGATCTGGCTGATCTCCATCTGGCTGCGCTTGCCGGTGGCGGGGTCGCGCAGCAGGACCGCGACGGTCAGCCGCTTGATCGAACCCGGCGTGGCCCGCGTCACCGAAACCTCCTTGTTGAGGTCATAGGCGCGCTGGAAGGCGTCGGACTGCTTTTCCGGATTGAGGCCCGGACCACCGGCGACCGGCTTGCCATCGGCGGGCGGGTTGCCGCTCGCGCCGTTCGCGGGCTGGGGCTGTTGCAGCGTGCTGGCGGGCGGCGGCGTGTTGGACAGCGCGCCGGGGATGCCGCCGGGGGTGGTCGGGTCCTTCTGGTTGCCGGTCCAGTTGCCGGTTTCGGCCCGCAGCGCGCCGTCCTTGTCGTAACGCTCGCTCGTGGCGCTGGTCTCGTCGAGATTGACGTCGGCCTGCACCTCGGCGGTGAAATTGCCCGCGCCGACGAGCGGGGTCAGCAGCTGGATCAGCTGGGTACGGTATTTCTCTTCCATGCGGCGCTGGAAATCGATCCGGCGATCGTCGCCGGTCGCGCCGTCGGCGCCCTTCTTGGACAGGAGGCCGCCCATCTGGTCGACCACGGTCACATCCTCGGGCTTCATGCCCGGCACCGACGAGGCGACGAGATTGACGATCGACTGGACCTGCGATTCCGACAGCGAGCGCCCGGCATTGAGCTTGAGCACCACCGAGGCCGAGGGCGAGGACTTGTCGCGGATGAAGGGCGAGGCGTCCGGCGTGGCGAGGTGCACGCGCGCCTCGGCCACCGCATCGATCTCCTGGATCGAGCGGGCCAGTTCGCTCTCGCGCGCCTGGCGAAGCCGTTCGCCCTCGACCGCGCGGCTGACGCCCATCGGCAACTGGTCGAGGATCGCATAGCCGCCGGGGGCCTGCTTCGGCAGCCCCTGGCCCGCCAGCAGCATCCGCGCCCGGGAATAATCCTCTTCATTGACGGTCAGCGCGCCGGTGCCGTCGTTGATCCTGCTCTTGATGTTCGCCGCCGACAGCGCGGTCGTCACCGCCTGCTTGTCCGCGTCCGACAGATTCTCGAACAGCGTCTTCTGCGTCGGGCTGGACAGCGCCATCCAGGCGAGCGCGGCGGCCGCGATCAGCCCGATCAGCAGCGCCATCGGCGCGGAGCGGCGGACGGCGGGCTGCGCCATCACCGACTTGATCTGGCGAAGCGGGTTGGCGAATTTTTCCGGCAGCGGCGGCAGGGCCGGTGCGGGATTGGTCGATGCGGGGGTGAGGGCAGTGCTCATCTTACACCGGCATGCTCATGATGTCCTTGTAGGCGGACAGGAGTTTGTTGCGGACCTGCAGCGTCGCCTCGAACCCGACCGACGCCTGCTGGCGGGCCATCATCACCTTGGCGATGTCGACGGTTTCGCCGCGTTCATAGGATTCGGACAGGCGGGCGGCCTGTTGCTGGCCCTCGTTCACGCCCTTCAGCGCGGACTCCAGCGTGTCGGCGAAGGTCGCCGGCGCGGCCGGGGCTTGAGTCTGGGCGGCCTGTGCCGCCTGGTTGGCACCGGCCTGGCTTGCCGCCTTGAGCGCCTGATTGCGTTCCAGGATCTGGGCACGAAGCGCCATCACCCGGTCGACGCTCATCGCGCCGCCGACACCGCCGACGCTCATGCCATCATGGCCCGGCTAGACGGGCGGATGATCTCCTCGCCCTGCTCGCGCGCCTTGGCCAAGCGATAGCGCAGCGTGCGCTCGGAAATGCCCAGGCGCTTGGCGGTTTCCAAACGATTGCCGCCACAGGCCGCCAGCATCTCGCGGATCGCGGCGAATTCGCTCATCTGTACGACCTTGCCCAGCGTGGCTTCCGCGGTCGTCACGGTCAGCGGCGTGTCATCGGTGTCGTTTGCGACCATCGGGCGGTCGAACACGATATGCTCGGCCTCGATCGTCGCACCGCCCGCGAAGAGCAGTGCGCGCTGGATCACATTCTCCAGTTCGCGGACATTGCCGGGCCAGTTGTGCATCGCCAGCTTCTCGATCGCGGCGGTGCTGGGCCAGGGCATCACGGTGCGGCCCGCGGCGTGGCGCAGGATCATCGTCGCGGCGAGCGCGGGAATGTCCATGCGACGCTCGCCCAGCGCCTTGGTGGTCAGCGGGAAGACCGACAGGCGGTAGTAGAGGTCGGCGCGGAACCGGCCCGCCGCCACTTCGGCCTGGAGGTCGCGATTGGCGCAGGCGATGACGCGGACATCGACCGACTGCGGCATCGACGCGCCGAGCGGGATCACCTCGCGCTCCTGCAGCACGCGGAGCAGCTTGGCCTGGAGCTGGAGCGGCATCTCGGCGATCTCGTCGAGGAGCAGCGTGCCGCCGTCCGCCGCGCGGAAGAAGCCTTCGCCCGCCTGCGCCGCGCCGGTGAACGCGCCCTTCTGGTGGCCGAAGAGCAGTGCTTCCAGCATCGACTCGGGCAGGGCGGCGCAGTTGATCGCGACGAAGGGCTTGGCCGCGCGGGCCGACTGGGCGTGGATGGCGCGGGCCACCACTTCCTTGCCGGTGCCGGTCGGGCCGTTGATGAGGACGGTGATGTCCGACTGGGCGACGCGCTCGGCCAGGGTGAACAGCGCCAGGCTCTCCGGATCGGCGGCGGTCGGCACGGTCGGCCCGGCGACCAGTGCGCGCACGAAGCTGTTGCCCACGCCCGCCTCGGCCGCCGAATAGGTCACGGTGGCGGGGCGGCCGGCGCTTGCCGGGACGATGGCGGGGACCGGGCCGTCGATGACGACGACCGAGCGTGCCGAATGCTCGACCGGGTCGCCCTCGGCCAACAGGAACATGTCCCCGGCCTGGGGAACGGCACCCGACTCGGCGATCGCCAGGCCCTGGGCACGCAGCGCGGAAATCAGCGCGTATTTCTGCTTAACCAGCGCAGCGGAGGGGAAAATCGACGACATCGGGCTTGAGTCCTTTCGTGACTCTCCAATGCCCCTTCTTTGGTAAAACCGTGGTTAATGCGGCAACGCGAACGGCAAGTTTTTTCCGGGCGCGACGCGCGCCCGTATGTGTGCTCGCGACGCACCGGCGCGCGCGCGACCGTTCCGGCAAAACCGGCAAGGCAACCGGCAAAAATTTGCATGCCACCGGCTAAAGCCTGCCGGAAAGCGGCCGTTACTCCACTCGGCGGCTCGGTGATCCAGAGGGGACACAGACGGATCGCCGAGCAGATTTGGAGACATCACATGACCGTTATTGCCAGCAATATCAGTGCATTGCGTGCTACCGCCGCGTCGACCTCGGCGTCCTTGGCCCTCAGCAGCTCGATGGAGCGCCTGTCGACCGGCCAGCGCATCAACTCGGCAAAGGACGACGCCGCCGGTCTGGCGATCAGCAACTCGATGACCGCGCAGATCAAGGGCATGGCGCAGGGCATCCGCAACGCCAATGACGGCATCTCGATGGCGCAGACGGCCGAAGGCGCACTGAACGAGGTCAGCAACATGCTGCAGCGCATGCGCGAGCTGAAGGTCCAGTCGTCGAACGGCACCTATTCGGCCGACGACAAGAAGAACATCACCAACGAGCAGACGACGCTCGCCGATCAGATCAGCTCGGTCGTGAAGAACACCAAGTTCAACGGCACGGCGCTGTTCAATGCGGCCTCCACGGTCTCGATCCAGACCGGCGCGACCAGCAGCGATACGGTCTCGATCAACCTGCGCGACATGACCGCAACCTATGCGGCCGGTACCGGCGGCGCGGCCGACACGGGTTCGAAGCTGAGCGCGGTGGTCGATTTCGCCCCGGCTTCGGGTTCGACCTCGCTGAAGTCGGACACGCTGGATAATTACGACGCCGCGATCGCCGACGTGTCGAAGATCCGCGCGGGCCTGGGTGCCACCCAGAACCGTCTCCAGTCGGCGGTCAACAGCGCGACGTCGAACATGACCAACCTGTCCGAAGCGCGCAGCCGCATCCAGGACACCGACTTCTCGGAAGAAACCACCGCGCTCGCCAAGGCGCAGATCCTGAGCCAGGCGTCCACCGCGATGCTGAGCCAGGCCAACCAGTCGCAGCAGGGCGTGCTGAAGCTCCTCGGCTAACGCCCTGGGCGAATGCCGACCGCGGTTATCCCCTCGGTCGCGGAAGGTGGACCCCCCGGTACCTTATAATAGGGTGCCGGGGGGCTCCGCCCGAAAAAACGCGCCCAAACGACTCTTTTCTCTAAAGTCCGGTCCCAGGCGGTCGTTACCCGTCTTGGCAGCTCGACCTTCGCCTTGGGGGCGGCGGAGAGCTCCGGCTTTGGAGAACGACCATGACGGTTATCGCCAGTAATATTTCGGCGTTACGCGCGTCGAGCGCCAACGGCGCCGCATCGGAAGCGCTGAACGTATCGATGGAGCGCCTGTCGACCGGCAAGCGAATCAATTCCGCGAAGGACGACGCCGCCGGCCTCGCCATCGCCGCCTCGATGTCGGCGCAGGTGCGCGGCATGAACCAGGCCATCCGCAATTCTAACGACGGCATCTCGATGGCGCAGACCGCCGAAGGTGCGCTCCAGGAAGTGAGCAACATGCTCCAGCGGATGCGCGAACTGGCGGTGCAGAAGGCCAACGGCATCTATTCGACCAACGACAAGGCGAACATCACCTCGGAACAGAACGCCCTTGCGGCACAGGTTTCGACGATTCTCCGCAACACCCAGTTCAACGGGCAGAAGCTGCTGAACGGCACCGCGGGCAATTCGGGCGCGGTCCAGATCCAGGCGGGCGCGAACACCAGCGACGCCATCACCATGAATTTCAGCGACCTGACGACGGCGACCGAAATGACCGACGTCATGGTCCTGGGCGACCCGAATGCCAGCCCGCCGACGAGCAGCTCGGTCAAGGATACGGCAACGCTCGAGAAGTTCGACTCGGCCATCGGCAAGGTCGCCAATATCCGCGCGGGCCTCGGCGCCACGCAGAACCGGCTCCAGTCGGCGGTCAACAACCTGACCTCCAACGTCACCAACCTGACCGATGCGCGCAGCCGTATCGAGGACACCGATTTCTCGGCCGAAACCACCGCGCTCGCCAAGGCCCAGATCCTGAGCCAGGCATCGACCGCGATGCTGAGCCAGGCCAACCAGTCCCAGCAGGGCGTGCTCAAGCTGCTCGGCCAGTAACACCCGGTTCCTGAGCGCCCCGGCACCGCGCCCCCACTCGGGTGACGGGGCCGACCGGCCGCGAGTCCCTCGCCAGGCCGGTTTGCAGGACAAACCCCGGCGGCCGCCGTGCCGCCGGGGTTTACTCATGTCCGCGCTCAATCGGCGCGCAGCACCAGCGCGGGCGAGGTCCGCCCCGCCCGCCACGCGGGATAGAGGCTGGCCAGCACCGCCCCCGCCACCACGCTCAGGCCGATCGCGGCCAGCTCGGTTCGCGAAATCCCGATCGGCAACGACAGGAAGACGTCCCATTCCGCCTGCCGCGCCGGGGACAGATGGCGGACCGCCGCGACGATCGCGGCGCGCTGGGTCAGCAATCCGGCGGCCAGCGCCAGGCCGACGCCCGCGCCGGTCAGCGCGATGATGCTGCCGACCGTCGTGAAGATCCGCGCGATGCTCGCCACCGACACGCCCATCGTCCGCAGGATCGCGATCTCGCGCCGCTTGGCCCGCGCCAGCAGCGTCATCGACGACAGGATGTTGAACAGCGCGACCAGGGTCACCAGCCCGACCGCGATCGTCATCCCGATCTTCTCGGTGACGAGCGCGGCGAGCAGCGCGCGATTCGCCTGCCGCCAGCTGGTGATCGGATAGCCGGGGCCCAGGCGCCTGCGGATCGCCGCCGCGACCGCCGCCTCCCGCGCGGGATCGGTCAGGACGACGGCGATCCGGCGGGTGACGGCGTCGTCGTCCTTCAGGATGGGCAGCGAATCGAGCGGCGCGAACACCGTCACCCGGTCGCTCCCCTTGTCCTCGTCGGGATAGAAGGCGGCGACCCTCGCGTCGAACAGGTCGAGCGACGGCATATGGTCGGGGCCGAGCCGGACCCGGCCGGTCGCGATGGTATCGCCGGGGAACAGTCCCAGTTGCAGCGCGGCATCCTGTCCGATCGCGACCGCGTTCGCCGGGTCCGGACTATGGGCCAGCGCCGACCGCATCGTCGGGACCAGCCGGGCGAGCGTCGCCGGGTCGCGGCCCTGCAACTGGATGGGGGTGATCCGCCCGTCGATCGACAGCGCGGCGGTAAGTTCGCGAATCGGCTCGGTGCGCGCGACGCCGGGCAGGTGGGCGATGACGGCGGCGACCTGGCCCTCGGTCATCGCGGCACGGGCGGGGACGGTGACGCTGAGATGGCCATCGACGGGCGCGACGCTGTCGGCCAGCCTGGTCTGCGCACCGTTCATGACCGCGATGACCAGCACCAGCGCGGCGACGCCGATCATGACGCCGGTGCATCCGATCCCGGCAACCAGCAGGACCAGCCGCCCACCCGCGCCCGGCCACAGATAGCGTGCGATCAGTCGGCGTTCATGGCGTGCGAACATCGGCGTCCCCGGTCATCGGGGACGCGCTTAGAGGAAGATGGCGCCATCGGAAATGGCGCGGGCCCATTCCTCCCCCTCGCAGGGGAGGAATCGCCTTATCGCTGGCTGGCGAGCGCCTTTTTCAGGCGGGCATGCGCCGCGCTCTTGATCTGGCAGATGCGCGCGGCGCCGACGCCCAGCACCTGGCCGATTTCCTCCAGGTTGAGTTCCTCGACATAATAAAGCTGGATCACCATCGCCTCGCGCTCGGGGAGCGCCGAGATGGCGGCGATCAGCGCGTCGCGCAGGTCGCTCTCGGCCAGCTGCTCGAAGGCGTCGGGGGTGTCGTCGGCGAACCAGGGCAGGTCGTCGGCATAGACATCGTCGATCGCCTCCATCCGCACCGCCTCGGCGGTCTTGTAGTCGGCGCGCAGCCGCTCGACCGAGACGCCCAGCTTTTCCGCCACCGCCTCGTCGGTCGGGGCCTGGCCGCCGGACTGGGACAAGGTGGTGACCGCCTCGCTATACTGGCGGCGGCGGCGCATCGCGCCGCGCGTCGTCGTCGCCTGGCGGCGCAGCTCGTCGATCATCGCGCCGCGCAGCCGCGACTTCAGATAATGACCGAACTCGACCCCGCGCTCCTCGAACGAGGCGGCGGCCTCGACCAGCGCGACCAGCCCGACCTGGACCAGATCCTCGACCTCGATCAGGCTCGACATGGATCCGTGCACATGCCACGCGATCCGGCGGACCAGCGGCAGATGCTGGCGGATGATCGCATCGGTGTCGCCGCCGGGGCGACGGACGACCGGCCGATAGGTGATCGGGCGGTCGGCGACCGTGGGGTTGGCCAGCGCCGGATCGAAATTCGCCGGGTTGAGGCTCTGGGCGTTGACGAACGCGCCGCTCAGGGGATGCGCGCTCATGCGGCCAGCGCCTGCGGAGCGCCGATCACGGCGACGACCTCGACCGCCTTCTCCTCGGGCACCTCGAAGAAGGACAGGACCGGCGTGTCGGGCATGCAGGTGCGCAGCAGCTTGCGCATCGCGAGCCGCACGCCCGGCTGGACGACCAGCGCGAACGGCTTGGCCTCGGCGATCAGCGGCTGGGCGGCATGGGTCAGCGCCTCGGTGATGCGGCGGCCCAGGTCGGGCTCGATCACATGGCGGCGCGCGGTGTCGGCGCGCATGGCCTGGCCCAGCAGCCCTTCGAGCTGGCCGTCCAGCGTCATGACGCGCAGCGGCTCGCGCATCCCGCACAGTTTCTGGATGATGAGCGCGCCCAGCTGCGGCCGGATCAGCTCGACAATCTCTTCGGCGTCGAGCGTCTTCTGGGCCGCCACGGCGATCGCGCTGGCGATGCGGCGGAACTCCTTCAAGGTGATATTCTCCGAAAGAAGGCCCTTGAGAACCTGGGTCAGGGTGGTGAGCGGCAGGGGGTTGGGGCTGAGCGAGGCGGCGAGCTGGCTCGCGCGTTCCTTCAGCCCGTCGAGCAGCGACTGGACCTCGTCGGGGCCGAGCAGCTCGGCGGCGTTGGAGCCCAGAATATGGTTCAGATGGGTCGCCATGACGGTGCCCGGATCGACGACCAGATAGCCCATGCCGGTGGCGGCATCGGCGTCGCCCTTCAGAATCCAGGTGGCGGGCAGGCCGAAGGTCGGGTCCTGGACCGGCTTGCCGTCCAGCGTGCCGAAGGCCTGGCCGGTGTCGAGCGCCAGCATCTCGTCGGGCGACACCTGATCCTCGGCGGCGACGACGCCGTTGATGAGGATGCGGTAGTTGAACGGCCCGAGATTGATGTCGTCGCGGACCCGCGCCTGCGGCACGACGAAGCCCAGTTCCTTGGACAGCTGGCGGCGGACGCCGGTGATGCGCGCCATCAGCGGGGCGCCGCGACGCTCGTCGACCAGCGGCACCAGGCCATAGCCGATATCGATATGCACCTGCATCCCGTCGATGACCTCGTCCCAGCCGATGCGCGAGGGATCGACCGGCTCGGCGGCGGGGGGCGGGGGGACGGGGACCGGGCGCTTCTCGATCTGGCGCAGCTTCCACGCGGTGAACCCGGCAATGGCGGCGGCGGGCAGCAGCACGAGGTGCGGCATGCCGGGCAGCGCGCCGAGCAGGCCCAGGATCACCGCGACCGGGATCCAGGTCTTGGACGCGCCGAACTGCGACCCGATCTGGCCCGCCAGATCCTTGTCGGACGATACGCGCGTCACGATGGCGGCGGCGGCGATCGACAGCATCAGGCTGGGTAGCTGCGCGACCAGCGCGTCGCCGATGGCCAGCAGGATATAGGTCTTGGCCGCATCGGCCACGCCCATGCCGTGGCTGACCGGGCCCAGGATCAGGCCGCCGATGATATTGGCCGCGAGGATCAGCATCGCGGCGACCGCGTCGCCCTTCACGAACTTGGACGAACCGTCCATCGAGCCGTAGAAATCGGCCTCGGTCGACACCTCGACGCGGCGCGCCTTGGCCTGGTCGGGGGTGATGAGACCGGCGTTCAGGTCGGCGTCGATCGCCATCTGCTTGCCGGGCAGCGCGTCCAGGGTGAAGCGCGCCGACACTTCCGACACGCGGCCCGCGCCCTTGGTCACGACGATCAGGTTGATGATCATCAGGATCGCGAAGACGAAGAGGCCGACGACATAGTCGCCGCCGATCAGGAAGGTGCCGAACGCCTCGATGACATGGCCCGCCGCGCTCTCGCCCTCATGGCCATGGACCAGCACGATGCGGGTCGAGGCGACGTTGAGGCCGAGACGGAACAGCGTGGCGAACAGGAGGACGGTCGGAAAGGCCGAGAAGTCGAGCGGCTTTTCGGCGTTCAGCGCGACCATCAGGACGGCCAGGCTGATCGCGATATTGGCGACGAAGAAGATGTCGAGCAGCGCGGGCGGGATCGGCACGACCATGACCAGGACGAGCAGCAGGATCGCCGCGGGAAGGGCCATGGTGCGGCCGCCGGAAAACAGCTTGCCCATCGTTTAACCCCCCATGCTCGCGAGCATCATGTACGCCAGCCGCGCATGGTCGGGCTTGGGGCGCAGCACGCTGTCGCTGTCGGTGATGCTGGCCGATCCGTTGCGCAGGCCCAGCCGGTTCATCGTGCTGTTGGCCCAGGCCATGGCGTCGGCGGCGCTTTCGTTGTTGCCGGTGACGACGGTCGCATCCTCGCCCATGCCCTTCAGCGCGAGCGCCTGTGCGGCGAATTGCAGGTTGGCGGCGCGGGTCGCGTCGCTGTCGGCGCTGCTGCCCGCCAGCTTGTCGGCGAAGCGGTTATAGATGTCGGAGAGCGTGCGCGGCTGGCCGTTCGCGGCGTAGAAGACCGAGCGGTTGGCGCGCGCGGCGGCGGGGAACAGCGCGGCGCCGGTCGCCTGCGGGCTCGACGCCATCGTGCTCAGGAACTTGGTCGCGCCGCCCAGGCCCAGGAAATGCGCCATATACAGGTCGGTGCCGCCCGCCTCGCGACCCAGCGTCGCCTCCAGCGCGCTCTTGTTGTCCGAGGCATGTTCGGCCGCCATCAGCGAGGCGGCGGTGGGATCGTTGCGCAGCCCCATGACGGCGGCGCGCGCCTCGCCCGACACATGATAGCGTCCGCCCGACTGGCCGATCGAATCCGCCGCCCAGCCCAGGCCATGCTCGGCGCCGTGCTTCTTGACCACCGCGAGCCAGCTCTGCTCGACGAACTGGTACAGACCCGAGGCCGAGGAGGTCCCCGCACGGGCATTCGCGTTCAGCCCGGACTCGAGCTTGGCCTGCCCCAGCAGATAGCCGAAATCGACACCCGTGCGGCTGGACGCCAGCGCGATGGCCGATTGGATCCTGGTTTGAGAGACGGGTTGGACGGTCATGCTGTTCGGTAAAAGCCCTTGTTCGGGCTCTACTCAGCAAAGGGCGTGCCAATTCCCCGCGGCTCTGCCGGGGGACGGTGCGAATCCAGCGCGGGAGACGAAAAAAGCCCGGCAAAGCGGGCTTTCATGCTGGGGACCGGCAGGACCGGCCATCAGGGTCGGCAGGGGGCGTGGCGGCAAAGCGGCAACGGCTTGCCGCCCGGCAAGCGGCAATCAGGCGTAGGCGCGCATCGCGGGGCGATAGCCCATGCCGGCATCCCCGGTCAGGGTCTGGAGCTTGCGACGGACATTGGCCGCCATCAGGTTCACATAGATGCGGCAGGTCTCGTTCAGGCGATTGGCCTCGTCGGCCAGCTCGCGCAGCTCGGGCCCGGCGGGGCCGGTGCCCAGCGCGGCGACCTGTTCGATCGCGGCCAGCTTTTCCGAGGTGGCGCGTTCGAGGGCGACCACGTCGTTCGACTTCAGCGCCGCGATTTCGCGGTGCAGGGCCTCGATGACCTGGATCAGGGCGTCACGGCGCGTCATTTACCGTTCCAGTCGAGCTTCAGGGCGATCATCTGGTCGGCGATGGTCGCCGGCAGGATCGGGAAATCGCCATTGGCGATGGCCTTCTTGATCTGGGCCACGCGATCCATGTCGACCGGCGGCTGGGCCGCCAGATCGCGCGCCAGATTGCCGACGCCGCTGGTCTCGCTGGCCGCCTTGGCCGGGTTCGGAGCGGTCTGGGTGCTCGCCGCGAGCGCGTTGGGACGCGTCACGGCGGCGATCCGCCCGATCCTCGCTTCCCCGGCACTCAGCCTTGTTACATCCACCATGTCCGCACCTTCTGGTTCCGCTGACATGGAGGGTAACGGCCGAATCCGGGGAATCTTTAGGGGGAATTTACGCTCTCGCCCCGATTTTCCGGCCGATGGGCATTCCGCTATTCGGCCCAGCCGGGCAGGGTGGCGCGACCGCTGGCCAGCGCGACCGCCTGGACCGGCTGGCGGGACGAATCGATGCGGACCAGGAAATGTGCGCCCGGCGCGGCATCGGCCATCGCCACGCCTTCGCGGGTGATCGAAAAGCCGTCCGATCCCGCCTCGATCACCACCGGGTCGCCGCGCCGGATGACCGGCTCCACCCGGGCGGCGGCGACGGGAATCGGGCGCGGCTCGGCGGCGGGCTTCGGCACGGCCAGCACCGGCACGAAGATGCGCCATTGCGGGCTGGAACAGGTGACGACCACCGCGTCGTGCATCTCGGTGCGCCACGACAGTGCGACGGTGGGGCATTGGCTGAGCTTCAGCCTGGCATCGACCGGCGACCGGGCGCCCCCCTCCACCCCGACGGGGCGGCCGGTAAAGGCGGTGACGGCGGCGTCGAGCGCGGCAATATCCTGAAAGCCGGCGGCACCGGCCAGAAGCAGCGACAGGATCATCAGGGTCTCCGTGGCGGATCGCCGGCAAAGACGAGCGTGACCATCGCGATGCGCGGGCCCGGCTTGGCGGCGGTGGAAAGGATCAGGCGGTCGGCGGCGGCGGGGCCGATCAGCGCGGCGGCCGCGCGGGCGCGATCGGCGGCCAGCACGACCGCGCTATGGGTGACGGGATCGACATCGGCGGCGCTGCCGTCGGTGGCTCCGGTGATCGACAGGCGGATACGCGGATCGGCCAGCGCCTCGCGCGCCCAGGGGCCCAGCAGCGGGTCGGGATCGACCGGCTCGGCCGAACCGGGGGCGAAGCTCAATGAGGCGGTCGCGACCGGCATGGCGGGCGGCGGGGCGGGGGGCAGGCGGAGCGCCTGCGACGCGGGATCGGTGTTGGCGCCGAACTGCGCGCGCAGTCCGTTGAGCAGCGCGGGCCGCCGCTCCGCCCCCGTCGCCTGGACGAGAACGAGGAAGCCGACCAGCAACAGGGCAAGGTCGGCCAGCGTGATCAGCCAGATCGGCCGCGACGGCACGGGATCGGGAAACACCGGATCGCTCATGCCACGCTCATCAGGCTGGGCGGCGAGGACGGGCCCGACTTGGACGACGCCGTCGATCCGCGCGAGGGGCGCGGGGCCTCGCGCGCGGCCAGGGCGGCGAGCGGGGCGACGATGCGGGTCCGCTCGAACGCCTCGATCCGCGCGGCGCGGCGCAGCCGCATCGCGATCGGCTGGGCGACCAGATTGGCGAACAGCGCGCCATAGAGGGTGGCGAGCAGCGCGATCGCCATCGCGCCGCCGATCCGCTGCGGATCGTTCATCGTCGCGAACATTGCCGCCAGTCCGATCAGCGTGCCGACCATGCCCATGGCGGGTGCCACCTCGGCCGCGCCGGTCCAGATGTCGGCGACCGCGACATGGCGCTCGATCCGCCCCTGCCGCGCCAGGTCGAGCCGCGCGGTCACGGCGTCCGGCCCCTCGCCATCGACGATCGCGGCGATCGCCTCGGCCAGATCGGGGTCGGTGACGACCGAACGATCGAGCGTCAGCACCCCGTGCCGCCGCGCGACGCGCGACAGATGCGCGATCTGTTCGATCAGCGGTTCGGCGGCGAAGGGCTTCCGCGCCAGCACGGCCAGCGCCCGGAGCGCGCGCCGCCCGTCACGCCATGGCGTGCGCAACAGCGTCGCGATCAGCGTCCCGCCCAGCACGATGGCGAGCGCCGCGGAGTCGAAGAACTGGTGGAGCGGTGGAAGGGCTATCATGCGCGCCGCCACGCAAAGACCGGGCCAAATGCCTGTGCGGATTCGCCAAAGTCGCACCCGGCGGGGGAGCGCGTCGGCGCAGGGCGCGGGCGGCAGGACCATGCTGCCGCTTCGTTGCCGCCGACCGGCAAAAGGCGGCAACGCCTTGCCGGAGGGCGGGCGGGCAGGGCGGCCGGGTCAGCCCGACCCCGCGCCTTTCCGCGCCTTTCGACAGGTTGGCACGGTGATTGCGTATCCCCGGCTATCGCGATGATCCGCGTGGGAAAGGAGGTTGAACGATGGCCGCAGAAACGCTTTTCGGAATTCACGGCGCGGCGCTGGAAGTCCGGGCGCAGCGCATGGGTGTGCTGGCCTCGAACATCGCCAACGCCTCCACCCCCGGATTCAAGGCGCGCGACATCGATTTCAAGGCGGCGCTCGCCGCGATCGAGGGCGGCTCCGACCAGGGCCAGGGCAAGGGGATCGCCGGCGCGACGAAGTATCGCGTGCCGCTCCAGACCTCGCTCGACGGCAACACGGTCGAACTCAACCAGGAACAGACCGCCTTCGCCGAAAACGCCGTCCAGTATCAGACGACGCTGTCGTTCCTGAACGGCCGCATCTCCACCATCACCCGCGCGCTGAAGGGCGAATAAGCGATGGCCGACACGCCTCTCTCCATCTTCCAGGTCGCGGGCCGCGCCATGTCGGCGCAGCTGGTGCGGATGAACACCACCGCCTCGAACCTCGCCAATGCGGGCGGCGTCGCGGGCTCGGCCGAGACCGCGTACAAGACGATGAAGCCGGTGTTCCGCACCAGCTTCGACGCCGCGACCGGCCTGTCCACCGTCGACGTCGAGAAGATCGTGACCGCCGGGGAAGACCCCGCCAAGCGGCACGATCCGAACAACCCCTTGGCCGACAAGGACGGCAATATCTACGAGGCCGCCGTCGACGAGACCCGCGAGCTGGTCGACATGATGGAGACCTCGCGCACCTACCAGAACAATGTCGAGGTCATGCAGACGGCCAAGTCGCTGATCCTCGATACCCTCAAGCTGGGACGCTGATCATGACATCCACCGCGCTCGAGTCGACGCTCGACAGTCTGGGCATCGCGCGAACCGGGTCGACCGGCTCGTCCTCGACCACCACGGCGGCCAAGAAGTCCACGACGCTGGGCCAGGCCGATTTCCTGAAGCTGCTGACCGCGCAGCTGAAGAACCAGGATCCGTTCTCGCCGATGGACAATACCCAGATGGTCGCCCAGATGGCGCAATTCTCCAGCGTGGCGGGCATCTCCGAGATGAACACCACGCTGACCTCGCTCGCGAACAAGCTGACCGGGACCACGCCCGCGGCCGCGATGAACTATGTCGGCAAGACCGTGCTGACCCAGGGCACGACCGCCTATGGCCGCACCAGCGGCGGGCTGGCGGGCCAGGTCGAACTGGACGCTGCGGCGTCCAACGTGACGGTGACCATCGCCGATGCCAGTGGCGGGGTCCTCAAGACGCTGTCGCTCGGCGCGCAGAAGGCGGGCGCGGCCAGCTATGACTGGGACGGCAAGACCGCCGACGGCAAGAGCGCCGGATCAGGGCCCTTCACCATCTCGGTGTCCGCCAACAACGGCAGCACCGCCGTCACCAGCCGCTCGCTGGTCTGGGCGCCCGTCCAGTCCGTCTCGCTGCCCTCCACCGGCTCGCCGGTCCTGACCGTCGCCGGTCTGGGCCAGGTCCAGCTCTCCGCCGTCCGCGCCGTCGGCTGATCCCCCTTCACGTACCAGGAAGATAGCCCATGTCCTTCTACACCTCGCTCAGCGGCCTTCAGGCTTCGCAGACCGACATGTCGGTCATCTCGCACAACCTCGCCAACGTCGGCACCAACGGCTTCAAGAAGAGCCGCGCCGAATTCGCCGACGTGATGGCCGCCAATTTCGCCACCGACCCGTTCAAGCAGGTCGGCTCGGGCACCGTGGTCAAGGCCAACCGGCAGGAGTTCAAGGAGGGCAATTACACCAGCACCTCCAACGCGCTGGACCTCGCCATTTCGGGCGACGGCTTCTTCACGGTACAGGCGGGCGGCACCGCGGGTACGCTCCAGTACACGCGCAACGGCTCGTTCCAGGTCGACACCAAGAACTATGTGACCGACACGCAGGGCAACCGCGTCCAGGTGTTCCCGGTCGACAAGGACGGCAACGTCACCGCGTTCGGCAATGACGGCCT
Organism: Sphingomonas sp. NCPPB 2930; assembly: GCF_042867205.1. Taxonomy (NCBI): domain Bacteria; kingdom Pseudomonadati; phylum Pseudomonadota; class Alphaproteobacteria; order Sphingomonadales; family Sphingomonadaceae; genus Sphingomonas; species Sphingomonas sp. NCPPB 2930. The sequence continues at coordinate 116,362 of NZ_JBHZQU010000012.1, forward strand.
GACCAGCCTTCAGCTGCCCACGACCAGCGGTACGCCGGTCGCCACCAAGAAGGTGACGATGGCGATCAACCTGTCGAGCACCGCCGTCGCGCCGACCGCCGCGTTCGACCGCACCAACATGGGCACGTACAACAACACGACCCAGACCAAGATTTACGACACGGCGGGCAATGCCATGACGCTGACCAACTATTATGTCCGCGCGCCGTTGCCGGTCGATGCCAATGGCAATGCGATCCAGCCCTCGGACGGCAGCAGCAGCTGGCTGGTCTACAGCTTCGTCGGCGATCAGCAGATGACGACCAATGGCGGGTCGAAGGACCCGATCAAGATGACCTTCGATTCGGGCGGCAACCTGAAGTCGCCGACCGGGGCGACCAAGTTCGACAATTTCACCCCGCGCACCTCGACCACGTCGCAGCCGCTGTCGATCGACTATACCGGCTCGTCGCAGTCGGGTTCGATCTTCTCGGTCGCCTCGCGCACCCAGGACGGCAAGTCGGTGGGCCTGTTGTCGGGCGTGTCGGTCGGCGACGACGGCCTGGTGACCGCCTCCTTCTCCAACGGCGAGACCGCCGCGCTGGGCAAGGTCGCGGTGGCGACCTTCGTCAACATGCCCGGCCTGCGCCAGGAGGGGAACAGCTATTGGGAGGCGACCGGCAAGTCCGGCGCGGCCAAGTTCGGCACCGCCAACCAGGGCGCCTATGGCGCGATCCGGTCGAGCACCATCGAGGGGTCGAACGTCGACATCACCGAGGAGCTGGTCAACCTGATCGCCGCGCAGCGCGACTTCCAGGCGAACGCCAAGGCGCTCGATACGTCGAGCCAGATCTCGCAGACCATCTTCAACATCCGCAGCTAAGCGAAACGGGCCGGGTAACGGGACAGGTAACGGGGGGCAGCGATGGACAAGCTGGTCTATACGGCGGCGACGGGACTGCGCGCGCACATGTCGGCGCAGTCGGCGATCGCCAACAACATGGCCAATGCCTCGACGATCGGTTTCCGTTCGGACCGGGTCGTGTTCGACCGTATCGACCTGAAGGGTGGCGGCGCGGCGTTCGAGGCGCGGATGCCCACCGCCGAGGAAGTGACCGACGCCGACCGCCAGCCCGGCACCGTCCAGCATACCGGCAATCCGCTGGACGTCGCGGTCGCGACCTCCCGCGCGTGGCTGGCGGTGCAGGCCCCCGACGGGTCGGAAGCCTATACCCGTCGCGGCGACCTGGAGGTCACGGCCTCGGGCGTGCTGCAGACCGGCGACGGCTTTCCGGTGATCGGCCAGAACGGCCCGATCACCGTGCCCCCCTATAATTCGATGAGCGTCTCGCCCGACGGCACGCTGTCGATCGTGCCGCTGGGCGCAGGGCCCGGCACCCAGCCGCAGGTGATCGACCGGATGAAGCTGGCCGACACGCGCGGCAGCCAGACGGTCAAGGGGCTGGACAATCTGCTGCGCGTCAAGGGCGGCGGGGCGCTGCCGCAGGACATGGACGCCACCGTCCAGTCGGGCGCGCTGGAAGGGTCGAACGTCAACATGACCCAGACGCTGGTCGACATGATCGAGAACCAGCGCAGCTACGAGGTGCAGGCCAACCTCATGAAAGAGGCCAAGTCGATGGACGAGAACAGCGCATCGCTGATGCGGCTGCCGAGCTGAGGATTAAGGGTTTATGTCTTCCGCCGCCATGCACATCGCGCGCACCGGGCTCGACGCCCAGGACATGCGCATGCGGGTCATCTCGAACAACCTGGCCAACGTCAACACGACCGGGTTCAAGCGCGATCGCGCCGCGTTCGAGACGCTGGCCTATCAGACGATCACCGCGCCGGGCGCGGCCAGCTCGACCGAGAGCAAATATGCGACCGGCCTGAACCTGGGCACCGGCGTGCGCATCCAGGGCACCGCGCGGATCAACACGCAAGGGTCGATGCAGACCACCAACAACAGCCTGGACATGGCGCTCGACGGCGAGGGCTTCTTCCAGGTGCAGATGCCGGGCGGGACGCTGGGCTATACCCGCGCGGGCAATTTCTCGCGCTCGGCCGAGGGGCTGCTGGTCACCTCCGAGGGCTATCAGGTGATGCCGGGCATCACCGTGCCGCAGGGCGCGACCCAGATCACCATCGGCTCCGACGGCACCGTGTCGGCCACCATCCAGGGCCAGACGGCTCCGGCCGAGATCGGCCAGATCCAGGTCGCGACCTTCCCCAATCCGGCGGGCCTCCAGTCCAAGGGCGACAATTACCTGACCGAGACCGCCGCCTCGGGCGCGGTCGGCATGGGCGTCGCGGGCCTCGAGGGGCGCGGCCAGATTCGCCAGGGCATGCTCGAAGGCTCGAACGTCAACGTCGTCGAGGAGCTGGTCGACATGATCGAGACCCAGCGCGCCTATGAGGTCAACTCGAAGATGATCAAGTCGACCGACGAGATGCTCCAATACGCCAACCAGAATCTGTGAGGCCGGTGATGCGTCTGGCTCTTCCCCGTTTCGACTATTGGATCGAACTGGCGCTGTCGACGGCGGCCGCCGCGATGGTCGTCGCCGCGCTCGCGCCGTTGCCCGCGCAGGCCAGCCTCTTCGGCAAGAAGCAGCCGGTCGAGGATTTCACCACCGTCCGCCCCGCGCCCATGCCCGCCCAGCCGGTCCAGCCCGCCAACGGCTCGATCTTCCAGGCAGCCGACGGCTATGCCGCGCTGTACGAGGGATGGCGCGCGCGCCGGGTCGGCGATCCGCTGACCATCGTCCTCGTCGAGCGGACGGCGGCGTCCAAGTCGGCGACCTCCAAACTCGGCTCGAAGGGCGATCTGGGGATCAATCCGCCGACCACCGGCCCGCTGGGCTCGCTGCTCAAGTCGACCGATATCGGCATGGGCGGCAGCCGCAACTTCAACGGTTCGGGCGCGGCCGACCAGTCCAACTCACTGTCGGGCGAGATCAGCGTGACCGTGGCACAGGTCTTCCCCAACGGCACCATGCTGGTCCAGGGGCAGAAGCGCGTGACGCTGAACCGCGGTGACGAGTTCATCCGGATCAAGGGGCTGGTCCGCATGGCCGATATCGGCATCGACAACCGCGTCGAATCGACCCGCGTCGCCGATGCGCAGATCGCCTATACCGGCAAGGGCGACGTCGCCCGCGCCAGCCGCCAGGGCTGGCTGAGCCGTTTCTTCCAGGCCGTCAGCCCGTTCTGAGGCATAGAGACATGATCCGCTTCCTCCTCACGCTCCTCGCCACGCTCCTGATCGCGGCCCCGGCCTCGGCCGACCGGATCAAGGATCTGGGCGGTTTCCAGGGCATCCGCACCAACCAGCTGACCGGATACGGCGTCGTCGTCGGCCTGCCGGGCACGGGCGACGACAATCTGGAATATACCGTCCAGTCGCTGAAGGCGGTGGTTTCGCGGTTCGGCCTGCAGCTGCCGCCGGGCGCCAATCCGGGGATGAAGAACGCCGCCGTCGTCATGGTCACCGCCGAGCTGCCGCCCTTCGCCAAGCCGGGGCAGAAGCTGGACATCACCGTGTCCTCGATGGGCAAGGCCAAGTCGCTGCGCGGCGGCGCGCTGATCCTCACCCCGCTCCAGGGCGCCGATGGCCAGATCTATGCGATGGCGCAGGGCAATCTCGCGGTCGGCGGCCTGGGTGCCGAGGGCGCGGACGGATCGAAGATCGTCGTCAACGTCCCCTCCACCGGCCGCATCCCCGAGGGCGCGACGGTCGAGCGCGCGGTCGCGACCGGCTTCGACACCGCGCCGATGCTGACCTTCAACCTCGCCCGCGCCGACTTCACCACCGCGCAGAATGTCGCGCAGGCGATCAATGCGCGCCTCGGCATGGGCATCGCGCAGGCGATGGACGCCGTGTCGGTCGCGGTCCGCGCGCCGATGGGCGCCGATGTCCGCGCCACGCTGATGTCCGAGATCGAGAATCTTGACGTCGCCTCCGCCGAGCCGCCCGCCAAGGTGATCGTCAACGCGCGCACCGGCACCGTCGTCATCAACTCGGCGGTCCGGGTCGGCCCGGCGGCGGTGACGCACGGCAAGCTGACCGTGAAGATCGACGAGCAGCAGCGCGTCAGCCAGCCCGGCCCCCTGAGCGGCGGCCAGACCGCGATCACCCAGAAATCGGGTGTCTCGGTCGAGGAGGAGCGTCGCCCGATGTTCGTCCTGGCCCCCGGTCCCAAGCTCGCCGACATCGTCAAGGCGGTGAACGCGATCGGCGCGGCCCCGTCCGACCTGGTCGCCATCCTCGAAGCGCTGAAGGAAGCCGGCGCACTGAAAGCGGAGTTGATCGTCCTGTGACCCAGAGCATCGCACCCAGCTCGGCGATTTCGCCGACTTCCGCCCCCGCCTCATCGATTTCGGGAAGCGTGTCGACCGACACCCGGCGGCTGTCCAACGGCGCCAATCTGGACAAGGCGGGCACCCAGTTCGAGGCGATCTTCACCGGCATGATGCTCAAGGCGATGCGCCAGACCAAGCTGGGCGACACGATGTTCGAATCCAAGGCGCTGGACACGTTCCGCGACATGCAGGATCAGCAGGTGGCGCAGACGATGGCGGTCCAGGCACCGCTGGGCATCGGCAAGGCGGTCACCGCCTTCCTCGCCAAATCTCAACCTGCCGTTAACCAGAAATAATGTAGCACGAGTCGCATGAGCGATCTGCTCTCTATCGGCGCTTCGGGCGTCCGCGCATATCAAACCGCGCTGACCGCCGTTGGTGAGAATATCGCCAATGTCGCGACGGACGGCTATTCGCGCCGGACGGTCACGACGCAGGAGGTCTCGCCGGCGGCGGGGCTGTCGGCGAACAAGGTGTCGGCGGGCTCGGGCGTGGTGGTGCTGGGCATCGCACGTTCGACCGACGTCTATGCCACCGCCGCGGTGCGCGCCGCCACCTCCGACCTGTCGCGGACCCAGACGGGGGCGACCTGGCTGAGCCGGATCGAGAGCACGCTGACCGGCGATCAGGTGCAGACCCGCCTGACCTCCTTCTTCACCGCCGCGCGCACCCTGGCGTCGGATCCGAGCTCGAACGCGTTGCGCGCGACGATGCTGGAGGCGGCGCGGTCGACCGCCAGCGCCTTCAGCGCGACCAATGCGGCCTTCGACCAGGTCCAGTCCGATTTCGACGGCCAGGCGCGGCAGGCGGCGCAGGACCTGTCCTCGCTCGCCGTCTCGCTGGTGCGCGTCAATGACGGGCTGGGCCGGACCCAGGCGGGAACGGCGGCGGCGGCGCAGCTGACCGACCAGCGCGACCAGATCCTGACCAAGATGAGCGCGCTGGCCGACATCACCAGCACCACCGACTATCTGGGGCGCGCGACGGTGCGGCTGGGCGATCGCGCCGGGCCGGTGCTGGCCGCACCCGATGTGACGGGTTCGGTGACCTATCAGCGCGGAACCGACGGCAGCGTGTCCTTCAAGGTGGCGGTGCAGGGCGAGCTTCACGACTTCATCCCCACCGGCGGGTCGATGGCGGGGATGCTCGACGGGGCGGAGCGGATCAACGCCACGCGCGGCGCCTTCAACCAGGTCGCGAAGGATTTCGTCAACACCGTCAACACCTTGCAGGCGGGCGGCCAGGACGTGAACGGTCAGCAGGGCGCGAAGATGTTCGCCCTGACCGACGGCACCGCCAATATGAGCCTGTTGCTGACCAGCGGCTCCGGCATCGCCGCGGCCAGCAATGGCGCGGGATCGCGCAACGCCGACAATCTGACCCTGCTCGAACAGGCGCGCAGCAACACGAGCACCGGCAATTTTGAAAACCGGCTGACCCAGATCGTCACCGGCAACGCCACCACGCTCAAGCAGCGCCAGACCGTCGCCGAGGCGCAGACCGCGATCAGCGACGGCGCCAAGGCGACGCTGTCGGCGGCCTCGGGCGTGACGCTGGATTCGGAGGCGGTGACGCTGATGCGGTTCCAGCAGGCCTATTCCGCGTCGAGCCGCGTCATCCAGGCCGCGCGCGACACCTTCCAGTCCATTCTCGAGCTCCGGTAACGGCCATGCAGATTTCCACCAACGTCTTCTATGAAACGGCGTCGCGCCGGATGTCGGAGCTGACGGGCAAGGCGAATGCGCTGCAGGTCGAGATTTCGACCGGCAAGAAGCTGCAGACCCCGTCCGACGACGCCGCCGCATCGGCCCAGATCGCCGAGTTCAACCGGCGCGACGCCAATGACGCGGTCTATAAGACCAATCTGACGGTGGCGGGATCGCTGCTGCAACAGGCGGACACCACGCTGGGCCAGATCGGCAAGCAGGTGCAGAAGGCGCTGGAACTGGCGACCCAGGCCGCCAATGGCACGCTGTCGGCCGCCAACCGGTCGAGCGTGGGCGACCAGATCGCCTCGATTCGCGACGCGCTGGTCGGGCTTGCCAATTCCAAGGATGCGCGCGGCCTGCCGCTGTTCGGCGCGGCGGCGGGGACCGATGCCGTCAAGCAGGTCAACGGCACCTATGTCTATTCGGGGGCCAGTGTCTCCGACATCCCGATCGCCGACGGCCAGTCGATCGACGTGTCGGTCGGCGCGGACCGGGTGTTCAAGGCGGGCAGCGACGACACGCTCAACGTGCTTAACAACCTGGTTACCGCACTTCAGTCAGGATCTGGTGACGTTAGCGCGTCCATCAAGGACGCGATGAACAAGTTGAGTGCCGCGAACGACAATATCGCGAGCGTGCAGGCCTCGGTCGGCGCGCGCGCGGCGCGTGTCGAATTGCAGCAGGGGTTGCAGCAAAAGGCCGCCACCGACCGCACGGCGCTCCGCTCCAGCGTCGAGGACGCCGATGCCGTCACGACCATCACCCAGTTGCAGCAGACGATGACCGTGTTGCAGGCGACCCAGGCCAGCTTCACCAAGCTGTCGAACCTGTCGCTGTTCGATTACCTCAAGTGATGCTGTCCGGGCCCGCGCCCGGTAACCCTATTTTGACCTAAGAGGCGTAGGCGGGTGGTCTGACAGGCACAGCGCCGGTCTTCGGGAGAATCGGTTCACCATGTTTCCTGCCATCGGCCTCGTCATCCTGCTCGGCATGGTGTTCGGCGGCTTCGCCATCACCGGCGGCAAGCTGGGCCCCGTGTTCGAGGCGATCCCGCACGAGATGCTCATCATCGGCGGCGCGGCCGTCGGCGCGCTCGTCATAGGCAATTCCGGCAAGGAGCTGAAGGCGCTGGGCGGCGCGATGGGCAAGATCTTCAAGGGCCCGAAATACAAGAAGCAGGACTATCTCGACGTCATCTTCCTCGTCTCGAAGCTGATGAAGATGCTGCGCACCGAAGGCCCGATCGCGCTGGAACCGCATGTCGAGGACCCGAAGTCCTCGTCGGTCTTCGCCGAATATCCACGCCTCGTCGCCGACCATACCCTCGTCAACCTGATCGCCGACACGCTGCGGCTGGTTGTCGTCTCGTCGGGCACGCTCGACGTGCATGCGGTCGAGGAGGTGATGGACAATGCAATCAAGACCCACCACCACGAGGTCGAGGGGCCGCAGGGCACGCTTCAGAGCCTGGCCGACTCGCTGCCCGCGCTCGGCATCGTCGCCGCCGTGCTCGGCATCGTGAAGACCATGGGTTCGATCGACAAGCCGCCGAGCGTGCTGGGCGGGATGATCGGTTCGGCGCTGGTCGGCACCTTCATGGGCGTGCTTCTGGCATATGGCATCGTGAACCCGTTCGCGGGCCGCCTGAAGCAGGTGATCGACGCCGACGCCGCCATCTATCACGTGGTCAAGCAGATCATCATCGCCTCGCTCCACGGCCATCCGCAGCCGCTGGTCATCGAGGCGGCACGCTCCGGCATCGCGCACAAGGACCAGCCCGGCTTCGCCGAGGTGTTCGACGGCCTGCGGGGCAAATAAGCCATGGCCCGCGCACCGCACGGCAAGAACGAGCCGCCCAAGATCGTCATCGTCAAGAAGATCATCGCCGATGGTCATGGCGGGCATCATGGCGGCGCGTGGAAGGTCGCCTATGCCGATTTCGTGACGGCGATGATGGCGTTCTTCCTGCTGCTCTGGCTGCTGGGTGCCACCACCGAGAAGCAGCGCAAGGGCATCGCCGACTATTTCGCGCCGACCCTGCTCGACACCAAGTCGGTGGGCATCGGCGGCGGCGTCCTCAACGGCGGCGCTGGGCTGGGCCAGATGCGCAAGGAAAGCAGCGCGGCCATCACCCAGACCATGGTCATGAAGATCAACGGCCAGGGCGGCAACAAGGCGGGCACCGGCAACAAGGGCTCGCTGCGCAATCCCGACAGCATGGCGCGCGACCAGCAGACCTTCGACGCGGTCAAGCGCGAGCTTCTGAAGAAGATGGAGGTCACGCCCCAGCTCAAGAAGCTGGCGCAGCAGGTGCGTTTCATCCCGACCGACGACGGGCTGCGCATCGACCTGGTCGACAATGCCAATTATTCGATGTTCGCGATGGGGACGACCACGCTGACCCCAGAGGCGTCCGAGCTGATCGGTACCATCGCCAAGACGGTCGCCGACGTGCCCAACACGATCATGATCCGCGGCCACACCGACGGCGTGCCTTACGGCGATCCGCGCGCGATGAACAACTGGCTGCTGTCGTCCAGCCGCGCCGAGGCGACCCGTCGCCGGCTGGCATCGGGCGGGCTTCCTGAATCGCGGTTCGAGCGGATCGAAGGCGTCGCCGATCGCGAACCGATGATCGCCAACAACCCCTCCGACCCGCGCAACCGCCGCGTGGCGATCACGCTGCTCTACCGCAAGGGTGCCTTCGGGCAGTAAGCGGGCGGTTCGTTTCGTCCGGGCGTCTTTGGGGATCGACAGTCTGTATGGGTATTCTTCCCTCTCCCCTGTCCGGGGAGAGGAAAGGGATGACAACCCCACCCAAGCAAAAGGCCCGCCCGACCATCCTGCTCCGGGAGACGAGCAGGACGGTCGGACGGGCCTTCATGCGATCGGTCGATCGCGCCGTCGCTTATTCGGCGTCGGCGGCCTCGGCCTTGCGCGGCTTGCGCGCGGCAGGCGCGGCGCCCGCGTTGCGCGGACCGGGCTTGCGGCCCAGGCCGATCTTCTTGGCCATCGCGCGACGGCTTTCCGAATAGCTCTCGGCGACCATCGGATAGTCGGGCTTCAGGCCGTAGCGCTCGCGATATTCCTCAGGCGTCAGGCCATGGGTCGCCAGATGGCGGCGCAGCGTCTTGTAGGGCTTGCCGTCGATCATCGAGACGATGTGGTCCTTCGACGCAAGCGACTTGCGGACCGAAACCGCCGGAACATATTCGGTCGGCGCTTCGACATCGGCAGCCTGCGGCGCGCTGCCCAGAAGCGAAGATACGGTTTCGTGCATCTTGTGCAGAAAGGCCGGAACCTCTTCGGACGAAGTGCGGGTGTTGGGATTACCCAGCCACGCGATGGTCAGTTCGGTCGCCAGTTCTACGGCATTCACATCGATAGGGTCGTCGGCCATGATACGCTCCTTTTTTATTTATGGTTTGACCTAACCGTCAATCTCGCCGCGTCAACCGTCCGGAGCGGAAATGGGTCAAATATATCCGTTTCTCTATTCGTTTGACTTGGTGGGGCGCCAATATCTCTATTTGGGACGGCGTTGCTGCGGCTGATAGGCACAGATGCACGGCGATAGGGTCGGTAACCCGAACAATGCTTGGTGAAGCAGGTTTAAATCCAGATCAAGAATTGGATGACGGCCCCGTCATCAGCGTGGTTTTGCAAGCAATTACCCAGCTGTTTCCACGCCCCTTCGGTTCCACGATTGCAAAAAATGCAACAAAAATTGTTTAGCTTGCAGTTGTGCTAATCGCGTCGATCGGCCAAAGAGAGCGGGCCTTTCAGGCATCCTCTCCTAAAAACTTTCACGGCTGGTCCTCGGACCAGCCTTTTTTTTGCTATGCATTCGGCGGGCATGCGCCTAGGTTGCCGCATCGCCGCGCTTCAATGACAAGATAAGCAGGAGTGGAAGCCGCCGGAAAGACCGGCATCGCGCGTCGGTGCCGGGGGTCGAGCGACCCGGGTCGCTCCCCCCGTCCAACCTGATTCGATGACCACCAGCGGCGTCAGCGCCGACAAGCGATCATGTCGGCGCGCGTATCGCATCGCAATGATGGGCCGGGGGTGGGCCGGGCGTCCCATGCGATCGACCCCCGCCTGAAGCTGAGGGGGACGACCGACCGCGTCTATGCCTTGTCCTCGGGCGTCTTGCGGCGAATGAACTGGTCGAGCGCGGACAGCGCCATGCCCGCAAAGGCCGCCGCTTCCGAAACGCCGGGGACCGACGGAGCGGGATCGCGCGGCAGGCCGTCCTGCGGCGGCGGTCCGGAGGGTTCCTCGGCGGTGGGGCGCTGGGTATCGCGCGCCAGCGCGGCGGCGGCGACCACCAGGCCGGTGGCGATCAGCTGGCGTCCCATCGGGCTGCGCGCCTGATCCAGCAGGACCTGCCCGACCCGGTGCAGCGGCGACGCCGTGGCGGGCCCGGCCTGCTCGGCGCGTGCCGCCTTTTTCTGCTTCTTCTTGTGCTTCTTCTTGCCCATCGACGGCGCACTCCTGTCCTGGTGTATTTTCAATATAATACACCTTGGTCCGCGTACAAGATGGCGGGGTGGTCAGCCGTTGAGCGCGCGCGCGCGCCGTCGCTGGACCGAGCTGCCGATCCCCATCGATTCGCGATATTTGGCGACGGTGCGCCGGGCGATGTCGAAGCCCTTGGCCTGGAGCAGTTCGACCAGCGTGTCGTCGGACAGGATCTTGGCGCCTTCACCCGCGATCAGCGTCCGGATCGCGCTCTTCACCGCCTCCGCCGACACCGCATCGCCGCCATCCGCCGTCGCGATCCCGCTGGTGAAGAAGTATTTCAGCTCGAACAGCCCGCGCGCGCAGCTGAGATATTTGTTGCTCGTCACCCGGCTGACGGTCGATTCGTGCATCCCGATCGCCTCGGCCACCCGCGCCAGCGTCAGGGGCTTCAGATGCGCGACGCCGTTCAGGAAGAACGCCTCCTGCTGCTTCACGATCTCGGTCGCGACGCGGATGATCGTCCGCTGCCGCTGGTCGAGCGCCTTCATCAGCCAGTTGGCGCTGGCCAGGCAATCGGCCAGCCAGGCCTTGGACCCCTTGTCCTGCGGTCCGTGACGCAGTTCCTGATAATAGCGGCGATTGACCAGCACGCGGGGCAGGGTGGCGGTGTTCAGCTCGATGCCCCAGCCGGCCTTGGTCCGGGTGACGAACAGGTCGGGCACCACCGCCTGTGCGGGTTCGCCGCCATAGCGACAGCCGGGCTTGGGATCATAGCCGCGCAACTCGCGGATCATGTCGGCCATGTCCTCGTCATCGACCCCGCAGATCCGCTTGAGCCGGACCAGGTCGCCGCGCGCCAGCAGGTCGAGATTGGCGATCAACCGCGCCATGCAGGGATCGTAGCGGTCGGCCTCGCGCGCCTGGAGCGCCAGGCATTCGGCCAGGTCGCGCGCGCCGACCCCCGTCGGCTCCAGCCCCTGCACGACCGACAGGATCGCTTCGACGCGCGCCAGCGGGACGCCCAGTCGTTCGGCGATCTCGGCCAGCGGTGCGGTCAGATAGCCCGCCTCGTCCAGCAGGTCGATGATATGGGTCGCGATCGTCAGGTCGGTGCCCGACAGGATCATCGCGGCCTGCGCCCCCAGATGCTCGGCGAGCCCCGGCGCATCATTGGCCAGCGAATCCCAGTCGGGCCCGTCCTCGCCGCCCAGGCCCCCGGCCCCTCCCGCGCCGTTCAGCGACAGCCCGCCATCGGGGCCGGCGCCGCCATCGGCGACGCTGTCCTGCTGATGGCTCTCGGTCGCGTAATCCAGGTCGAGCCCGCGATCCTCGGCGGGCGCGGTGCCCGCCACCAGCTCGTCGGCACCGGCGGGCGCCTCGCGCTCGGGACGCTCGGGGGTGGCCACGTCGCGGATCGCGGTCGCATCGAGCAGGGGGTTCTTCTCCACCTCCTCGGCGATGAACGCCTCGATCTCCAGATTGGACAGCGCCAGCAGCTTGATCGCCTGTTGCAGCTGCGGCGTCATCACCAGCGACTGGGACTGGCGGATGTCGAGGCGCGGGGCCAGGCTCATGCGGACGCCTCCGGTCCGACGCCCCGTGCCCATCGCCCGGCAAAGGCGATGAAGCGGAACGGGGCGGAGCGGGGCGCGATCCTCATGCGGTCAGAGCGAGAAGCCCTCGCCCAGATAGAGGCGGCGGACATTGGCATCGGCCACCAGCTCTTCGGGCGATCCGGTGAACAGCACGCGGCCATCATAGATGATGTAGGCGCGGTCGACGATGTCCAGCGTCTCGCGGACATTATGGTCGGTGATCAGCACGCCGATGTCGCGCCGCTTCAGGTCCTTCACCAGATCGCGGATGTCGGCGATCGAGATGGGGTCGATGCCCGCAAACGGTTCGTCGAGCAGCATGATCGACGGATCGGCGGCCAGGGCGCGCGCGATCTCGGCGCGGCGTCGCTCGCCGCCCGACAGCGCCATGGCAGGCGCGGCGCGCAGGCGGGTCAGGCCGAATTCCTCGAGCAGCTTGTCGAGCTTGCGCGCGCGCTCGGCGGGATCGGGCTCGGCCAGTTCGAGCACAGTCAGGATGTTCTTCTCGATCGACAGCCCGCGAAAGATCGAGGTTTCCTGCGGCAGATAGCCCAGCCCCAGTATCGCGCGGCGATACATGGGCAACCCGGTGATATCCTCGCCGTCCAGCATGATGCGGCCCGAATCGGGCTTCACCAGCCCCATGACCGAATAGAAGCAGGTCGTCTTGCCCGCGCCGTTCGGGCCAAGCAGCCCGATCACCTCGCCCCGCCCGACCGAGACCGAGACGTCGGTCAGGACGGTGCGCTTGTCATAGCTCTTGGCGATGGACACGACCTGCAGGCCGTTCGCCACGGGCGGCTCGGACACAGGGGGCCTGTGCTCCTGCGCCTCGCGAATCGGGGTTTCCATATCCATCGGCCAGTCTGTTCCCTTCATTGGCAACCACGGTAGCGCGGGCGGGCGCCCGGCGTCACGCGTCAGTTGCGATCGGGGACCGAGAAGGTGCCCGTGACCCGGCCCGACGGCGCGCGCGACACGGTGCCGCCATTGCCGCCCGACGCGCCGCCCGCCACCGACGATCCGTCGATCACCGCGCGCCCGGTGTCGAGATTGATGGTCAGCCGCCCGCCGTTCACCGTGTTGCCGTCCTGGGTCAGGGTGACGTTGCCCAGCATGGTGATGACCCGGCGGTTCAGGTCATAGATGCCGTAATTGGCGCGCGCGGTCTGGTTGGGGCGCTTGACCACGACATTGCCTGACGCATCGAAGCGCGACACCTGCGGCTTCCCGCCGATCACCTGCCCCGTATAGGTGATCGTCATCCGCGCGGCGGTCAGCGTCATTTCCGCCTGGCGCAGCGAGACATTGCCCGACAGCACGCCGCGATTCTGCTTGTCCTGCAATTCGATGACATCGGCGCCGAAATCGATCGGCGCGCGGCTGTTGTGCCGGACCTGCGCCGCCGCGGACACGGCAAGGACGATGAGGGCAGGAGCCGTCGCGGCGATGAACTTGTTCATGATCGGCTATTTCGTGCTTTACGGCACGATGCGCAAGCGGGCGTTGCCTTCCAGCCGGACGGTGCGATCCTCCAGATTGGCGCGCAGCTTGTCGGCGCTGAAATTGCCCTGCGGCATGCGGCCCGTCACCGCGCCCCCCGATACCAGCGTGCGCTGTTGCAGGTCGATCGTCGCGTTCTGCGTCTGGAGGTTGTAGCCGCCCTGCGACTGGACGTTGAGCGGGCCGTCCAGCTTCACCTGCTCGGTCCGCATGTCGTACAGCCCGGAATTGGCGCGCACCGTGGCGGGACCGTCGGACAGCTGGATCGCGGCGGCCAGCCGGTTCAGCTCCACCACCGGCTCGGCCGAGCTGCGCTGGATCGCCGAGCCCGCGTCGAGCGAGAAGGGCTGCCCCTTGTCGTCGACGCCGCGATATTGCGCGGCCTGGATCTTCATCCGTTCGCGCGCGACCTCGACCTTCTTCTTGTCGAGGACAAAGGACACCTCGCTGGAGGAATAGATCGGCGCCATCACCAGGAACGCGGTCAGCACGCCGATCGCGCTGGGCAGGATCCAGCGCGCCGCCGTCACGAACCGGTCGTGGCGGCTGCCCGGCGCGGCCCAGCGCTGGCGCTGGGTGCGGACGCGATCGGCGATCTCGGACATGGCGGCGGCTTCCTAAAGGGCGGGGCGGATCAGGCGTGGGCGAAGATATCGACCTCGGGCCAGCCCGCCAGGTCCAGCTCGGCGCGGGCGGGCAGGAAATCGAAACAGGCCTGGGCCAGTTCCATCCGCCCCTCGCGCACCAGCCGCTTGTCCAGCTCGACCTTCATCCGGTGCAGATAGCGCACGTCCGAGGCGGCATATTCGCGCTGCGCATCGGACAGCTCGGGCGCCCCCCAGTCGGACGATTGCTGCGCCTTGGACAGCTCGACGCCCAGCAGCTCGCGGACCAGCTCCTTCAGGCCGTGGCGGTCGGTATAGGTGCGGATCAGCCGCGAGGCGATCTTGGTGCAATAGACGGGCGCGGCGACCACGCCCAGATAATGGCGGATCGCGGCGATATCGAATCGCCCGAAATGATAGAGCTTCAGCCGCGCCGGATCGGCCAGCAGCGCGCGCAGGTTGGGCGCGGCATAGTCGCTGTCCGGGCCGAAGCGCACCAGATGCTCGTCCGGGCCGCCATCCGACAGCTGGACGACGCACAGCCGGTCGCGCGGGGTGATCAGGCCCATCGTCTCGGTATCCACCGCGATCGCGGCGCCGGCGGCGAACAGGTCGGCGGGGATGTCTTCTTCATGCAGATGAACGGTCATATGTCCTGCCCTAGCGGGGGCGGGGGAAAGCCTCAACCGCGATCGGCCGAATCGGCGGGCCGATGCCTCCGCTTTTTTCCACAGGAATTGTGGAGTTTTGGCCACAATTCCGACGCAATCTGCCTCGTTCGCGATGAACAGAGGGGCGCGTGCACGATTTCGTTCGCGATGGGAGAGCTTCTGCGTTATGGATAGCAACTAGGCGCAAAAGGTTTGGCGCCAAAAGACCCGCGCTCTTCGTCCGGCGCACGGTTCTTGAAGATAGCATTTGCGGGCGAACCGGGAAGACGAACAGGGCTTATGGGTTTCGATAGAGGTAGCCGAGGCAATCGCGGCACGCGTGGTCGCGACAAGCGGGACAATTTCGGCGGCGGCGATGAAGGCGGCTTTGGTGGCGGCTTCGGCGGCGGTGATCGCTTCGGCGGTGGCGGCTTCGGCGGCGGCTTCGGTGGCGGCGACCGCTTTGGCGGTGGTGGCGATCGTGGCGGCTTCGGCGGCGGTGACCGCTTCGGCGGCGGCGGCGGCGGTTTCCGTGGCGGCGGCGGTGGCGGCTTCGGCGGCGGTCGTGGCGGCGGCATGCCCCCCCAGGTCGTTGGCGAGGGCACGGGCGTCGTCAAGTTCTTCAACGCGCAGAAGGGTTTCGGCTTTGTCGTGCGTGATGACGGCGGCGAAGACGTGTTCGTCCACATTTCGGCGGTCGAGCAGGCCGGCCTGACCGGCCTGGCGGAAGGCCAGCCGCTCGGCTTCACGCTCGTCGATCGCGGCGGCCGCATCTCGGCCACCGAGCTGAAGATCGAAGGCGAGCCGCTTCCGGTCCAGGATCGCGCGCCTCGCGAACCGCGTGAAGGCGGCTTCGGCGGTGACCGCGGTCCCCGCGGCGGTGCGGCCGGTGGTTTCGGCGGCGCCCCGCAGCGCCAGCTGACCGGCGAGAAGGCGACCGGCACGGTCAAGTTCTTCAACGCGATGAAGGGCTTCGGCTTCATTCAGCGCGACGACGGCCAGCCCGACGCGTTCGTTCACATCTCGGCCGTCGAGCGCGCCGGCATGGGTTCGCTGAACGAAGGCGACCGTCTGCAGTTCGAGATCGAAGTCGATCGTCGCGGCAAGTATGCGGCGGTGAACCTGCAGAACGAGGGCTGATCCCCTCGGCTGAATAAGCCATCCCTTTTCGGGCGACAGGGCCCGGCGTTGCAGCGATGCGACGCCGGGCCTTTTCGTTTCTGGGATGGGGCGATTCGGACAGCGGCGCATGTCTCGGCCGCGCTGACGTCTGGGGCCCTCGCTGCTGTGAACGGTCCTTGGGCCATGATGGCATTGCGTCGAATCCCGGTGAGCCCATCCCCTCCGTGGGAGGGGTGGGTGGGGCATCGCCGCAAACCATATGCTTGCGGACCCGCCCCCACTCCCTCGTCATCTACGGCGGCTCGACGTTCCGCGATGCTTTCCCCTCCTCGCCCCTCGCAGAGGGGAGAGGGTTGCGCAGACTTGGTCTTTGCGAGAGCAAAGGCTTAGTCGGAGCTGGGTGA